>JAGWAC010000012.1 GCA_018302125.1 Candidatus Woesearchaeota archaeon
TTAGTTATAAATCAGTTTTTAATACTTATGCTGAATTTGAATCATTATGTAATTTAAATCCTTGTAATTTTCAAAGTGATAAATCTGAGAAACAAAAAGAAAGGAGCTGTTTATTCTCAACTGCTGAAAATCGAGAAGCGCGTACAAAAGAAAATGCTCAATGTTTTTAACAAAAACCTTTAAATACCAAATAAATATCTAAAAATAGAGAGGTCAGATATATGAATAAAAAGGGTGTTGATTTAACAATAAATACTATCATTATTGCAGTTCTAGCTGTCCTTGTTTTGATTGTAGTAACTACATTCTTTTTAGGTGGTTTTGGGAGAGTAACTGAAGTTATATCAAATGTCTTCTTCCCATTAACTACAGGCACAGATTTAACAATAGCAATACAAAGTTGTGAACAAAGATGTGAACAAACTAAAACATTAACAGAACCTTTAAGAAAGAATTTTTATTGCCTGCATTCTTTTAAAATTGATAAAGATGGTGACAGCAGGGCAGATAGGGTTGGCGGAAATGATGCTGATAAAAACCAGCCATTTGTAAAATACTATTGTTCAAGAACATTAGATACTGGAACTGAAAAGGATTTAGGCGTTTCTTGTGAAGTTGTAACTTGTTAAAAATACAATAAACCTTATATATTCTTTTTTCTTATTTTAATTTTAATGAACAAAAGAGGGCAAAGCGAAATTTTATCTAAGGAACTAGGATTTATTCTTCTTGCAGGATTAATTCTTTTATTTCTTTCCTTTGGAATTGCCAAACTTTGGTCAGCAGTATATTCAGTCTTTACCCCCTCAGAAGATCTTAATGAAGGAGATTTTTCTCGGTTTGGACAAGCAGTAAACAAAGTCATCGAAACTAAAGAATCAAGATATTTTAATTTAAAATTAAATTATAATGATGTTATTTTTGAGACTGGTGATAATCCTTTTGAACTGCAGAACGAACTAACCTATAAAAATCCAGTAACTTTTAAGGAAATTAAATTTAAAAAAATAGAAAAACCAAAAGAGTGCAGTGAAGATTCAAATTGTATATGTAAATGCAATTTATCTTATTCCTTAAACCAAAAAAATGAAGCATATTGTCTTTCTTCAGTTTCTTGCATAAATCTAGGCGAACATACAAAAATAGATGGAAATATGATAGTAAATTATCCAAGTCATTTATTAGATAGTTTAAAGGTTGAAGATCAAGACACTTTCTTAATTCTAGCCTCTTTAGATCAATTCTCTTTAGTAAGAAAAAAGGCCTTAAGCTCTGAAAAAACTTATTCTGTACCATTGTTTATTAAAAAAGATGGTTTAAAATTAAAAATAACCTATAACTCCTAGAACCTTAAATTTATAAATTTATGAAAGATAAATATATTATGAACAAAAGAGGAGATGCTAAAGAATTATTGTTTGAAATTAGTTTTATAACTTTTGCAGCTTTAGTTGGTTTAGTTGTTTTGTTGTATGTAAATTCTAGCACAAAAGATATTGGTTTTCAGGCGAAGGTTTATTCAAAAGATATAGAATTGGTATTAAATGCCATGCAAAATTCAGAAGCTGCTAAAATAAAAACTATCATTTCCTTGCCTTCTGAATTTGAATTTATTCTTGATGACAAATATATTTACATAAAATCAAAAGAAATTTCTATAAAAGAAGAATATGTAAAAAAACCAAATGTCGAATTTAAATTTGAAAGAACAAAAGATTTGCTGATTTCAGAAAAAAATGAGATTGCCTAAATTTAATAAAAAAGGACAAGATGTATCTGAAGGAATACTTAACATAGGCAGAATAATTTTTTTGGTAGTTGTCTTAATTACTCTTACTTTGCCAATAGGTTGTTATTCAAAAAATAAACAAGTTCAGCTGGATAAAATTAATGAATATGAAGCTGATTTCTTAATTTTTGAGGTTAAAAGCTGTTTAGAAAAAAAGGGAATTTCTGAAAAACCTTTTAAAGAATGTTTCATAAGAGAAAATGTAGGTGTTAAAATTACTTCTCCTGATTCGTCATTTATTATAAATCCTGAAAAATTTGAAGAAGAATTATGTAATTTAAGTAGAAACATAAAGTGCAAAAAAGACACATTAATCATAAAAGAGGAAGAAAAAATAAGGCAAGTTTTTGTTGAACTGGTGGTTAATTATGAATAAAAATGGGGCTTTAATTGGCAATTCAGTTGTACTATATTACGCCTTCATTGTTTTAACTTTTATAATTATAATTTTTTCCCTGGTTTTTATAGTCTTGTCTGGAGAATTCATTCCAGGAACTAAAACGCTTGGTTTTTTTGTTGATACTGAAAAAAATATACCCAAAATAGATTATTATGATTTTTTGAATTATTTTCTTTATACTAGAATAAATGTAGATGGAAAAGAAACTAATTTATTAGAATTAATACCATTATATTGCTATGAAAAAAAGCAGGAGCAAGCAGAAAATATAAGACAAATTTCCCAGATTTTCTTTCCTTATTTAACAGGTAGAGCACTATCTTGTATAAATGAAAAAATAACATGCAAAGATATTCCTAATGAAGTAAATTCTTTAGGAGAAAACCTCTACTTTAGAAACAAAGGACTAATTCTATTTAATGAAATATCCTCTTTTGATCTAAAAAGAATAGAAATCCCAGGATTTAAAGAAAATTCTAAAGCATGTCTCGAATTTGAGCAAAAAAAATATGATCCTAAAGGATTCATAGATATAGCTTATTCAGAAAAAGAATTTGAAAAAAAAGTAAAAGAAAAATCAGTTTTCAAAAATATCCCAGATAAATCTTCTTTTTTAATATCGCCTACTAAAGATATATGGAGATATAATAACAATATGTGGTGTAATGCCTTAAAGGAAACAGATAGTTTCCTCAACTGCCAAAAAGGAATTTCCACTCAGGATTTAATTAACTGCAAAGGAGATTATTATCAATTATGTACAAAATAAACAAAAAAGCCTTAATGTTTGAGCCTGTATTGGTCTTGTTTGTAATTATAACATTATCAGCTTCATTATATAATATCCTGATTAGTTCTGGCGCTACAGCAGATTTAGGCGCTTCATCATTACGCATAATAGAGCTAGACAAAGAAACTAAATCACAATTAGAATTAATAGAGCAAGCCTCTTTGTATCAGATTTATAATTCAATAATTAAATTAGCAGAAAATTCTGGTTTTAATGAAGCACAATTAAAAGAAAAATGCCTGTTATGGGATGATTTTAAATTAAAAGAAAAATGCCACCTTAATAAAGAAAAAATCAGGAAAAATTTAAAAATATATCTACAAAACTCATTTAATGAATATTCCAAATTACAGGGCTTAGGACTATATAATGTAGAAATAAAAGAAGAAAACAATAAATTATTTTTCACTTTTAATTCCCCAAACATTGTTTTCAAAAAAGAAAATGTTGAGTTTACAATTAATCATAAATTCACAAAAGAAATTGAATATGATTTAAACATTTTCACAGATTTATATTTAAAAGCAAATAAGAATTTTCCAGATTGTGAAGAAGCAAAACAGGAAATAAAAATAAATAATTTAATTTGCAAAGGAGAAACATTAATATTAAATTTTGAATATCAGCAAGATAAATTTTATTTAGGGGAAAAAGAAAAATCATTGAAATACCCAATCCAGCCAATTATAAAATTCAGGACTTCAAGAATTTTAGTTCAAAATTAAAGAACCTCGGCTAATTCCTTTGCCATTTCAGAACTTCTCAGGTATTTTACAAACTTGTCCTTAACATTTGCACTTCCCCTCTCAATAACATATCTTATAAATCCCTTTGATCTTTCAATGTCTTTTTCAGCTTTCTTAAAATAATCTTCTCTTTTAACCTCATTTTCTTCTTCTTTTCCCTTTTTTCGTTTGTTTTGTGCTTGTGCAAATTTGCTTCCTGTCTGGCAAGCTGAAACAAAAGCAACATGAGGCTCATAACTATCATGTAAAAAAAATCCTTTTTCTTCTACCTTCTCTTGGTCTAAATAATAATGCTTAAATATCCAGTATTTTCCATCTTTTCCATTTTTTGGATCTTCTAATGTTGTTACAACATCAATAACAGGATTTCCTATAGTTGCCATTTCAAAATCAATAACACTTCCATCCTCTAATAAATTTGATATTGCCAAGTCACCATTAATAACACAAGTAAATCTCTTAGAATAAGGATATACTTCTTTAATTATAGCTTCGCACAAGTCAACACCTTTCTGGTTTACTCCAAGTCTTCTAATTAATCTTCTCATTAAGTTTTCATTATAATTATATCTTGCAAGTTCCATCTCTCTGCTTACTAAGCCATCATCAACATAAAAAGAGTTCTCTTGCAAGTTCCAATAAGAAATTTCATGCATCTTCCTTATATTTTTTACAGATTCTATTAGCATCCTGTCTTTTTCTTTGTCACTTGCATTTTCAAATACTTCTTCTAGCGTCTTTAATGGCCTTCTTCTGCTTATGTAATAAGAATAATTCTCTCTTTCCATTATAAAACTTAAAGGCCTTGCTAATTTTGTTCTTTCTTCTTCACTAACTCCTCTGCCTAAATCCCACAAAATAGAATTTACTAAATATTCTTTCTTAAGTGCATCTCTGTTCTTGCTTCTTTTGAAAATAAAAACCTCTTTCAAAAACTCAGATGGTATATACTCTAAAATCTCGTTTCCTTCTCTTGATTCAAATATTCCCTCAAATTTTTTCCCATCTTTCTTTTCTTCTAAAATTATTTCTACTATTTTCTTCCATTGCTGATAGCTCTTTATTTTATCTGGGACTATTATCCCTTTTTTCTCAAACCTTTCCTTATACCTTTCTAATAAACCAAGAAAAACTGCAAATAAAACATTTAATTCTGTTCTTTCTTTGCAGTCTAAATCAATTAATCCCTTCCAGTAGTCTAATCCAGTCTTAAAGTCCCCAGTTTTAAGGCTATGGTATATCTGTTCAAAATAATAAAAAATCTTATCTTCTGCAGAAACCCTTTCAAAAGGACTAGTTGGCTTTGAAGAAAGTCTTCTTATTATGCTTTCTTGTATATCTTCCCCTGAAAGCTCTTCAATTGCTTCCTCAAGATAGCTTATGCTTTTGTCAGCATTCCTTTTTCTAAGGTAAAGTCCGCTTATAAGTAATTTTTCCCTTGGGCTTTTCTTTAGTAAAGAAATATCTCCTTCTAAATCAAGTATCTTTGCCTCTAAATCACCCCAAGTATTCCACTTAAAGTCATTTTTAATTGATCTGCTAATTCTTATTGGATTCCAAACTCTTAAAAACGTGCGAAGAGTTGGCTCCTTATACATAAGAATATCTTTAAAATAATCAAATAAAAAATAAAAATGTGCATAAAGCACTGTTCCTAAAAGGTGATAATCTAAAGTTGTAGGTATTCTGTAATCTTCACTCATTTCTATCCAGTCAGTATGTTCTATAATCCCCCTAGTAACAAAGAAACTAAAAAACCAGCTAAAAAACAGAGCACTTTTTTTCTTATGCTTGCTAAATCCCTTTATTAAACTCTTTATCATCCCATACTTTATATTTAATCAATAAGCTTAATAAAAATACCCAATCTAAAAAACAATAATCTTTTAATATCATTTAATTTTCTTATTTGTATGTTTGGTGTTTCATATCAAGATATAATAAAGAGGATAAATCAGGAAACAAATATCTCTTCAGAAGAAATTGAATTAAAAGTAAAAGAAAAGCTGTCGAAAATGTCAGACTTAGTGACAAAAGAAGGTGCTGCCCACATAGTTGCTCATGAACTTGGTGTAAAAATATTTCAGCCAGTAGGAAAATTAACAATTGACAAATTAATTGCTGGAATGAATTCTGTAAATTTATTGTGCAAAGTAGTAAAACTTTTTGGAGTAAGGGAATTTAAGACAGAGAAAAGACAGGGCAAGGTTGCTAATTTATTGGTAGGGGATGAAACTGGAATAATTAAATTGGTAATGTGGGATACTAATCAGATAAAATTAATTGAAGATTCTCAAATAAAAGAAAATACAATTTTGAAAATAAAAAACGGTTATATAAAGGAAAATAATGGATTTAAGGAATTTCACTTGGGCAACAGGTCTCAAATAACAATTAATCCCGAAAATGAAACATTAAATGTAAAAGAAGTCCAGTTGCAGCAGGAATTCTTTAAAAAACAGATTAAAGACTTAGGCGATAATGATGTAAATGTTTCTGTATTTGGAACAATCACCCAGATATTTGAGCCAAGATTTTATGAAGCTTGCCCAGAATGCAATAAAAAGGTAAGATTATACGACGGTAAATTTATTTGTGATGCTCACGGCTCAGTCCAGGAAAAGCTTGTTCCAATACTAAACTTTATTTTTGATGATGGAACAGAGAGCATAAGAACAACAGCATTTAGGAATCAGGCAGAGCAGATAATAGAAAAATCATCCAAGGAGCTTTATGAATTAAGGCAATTTCCAGAAAAGCTGGAAGAAATAAAAAATAAAATTATTGGGAAGCAGATTAATATCCTTGTAAAAGTAAATAAAAATGAGATGTTTGGCAGAAAAGAGCTTAATGTCCAGAGAATTCTAGATTCAAATGTAATTGAGGAAATGCAGATTTCTTAAACAAAAAGTTTAAATATAACTAAATATAACTAGTGCTTATGGATGATGAAATTAAAACAAAAGCTAAGAAATGGGGAAGTTCAATAGGCATTATAATTCCAAAAGAAATTGTTGAAGCTAAAAAAATAAAACAAAATGATGAGATAATTATAGAAATAAAAAGTAGACCATTAGCCAGAGAGCTTTTCAGTAGGTTTCCAGAATGGAAATCTAAGAAGTCTACCCAAGAATTAAAAGATGAAATGCGAAAAGGATGGAAATAATTAAATATTTCTTTGATAGTTATGCTATAGTAGAAATAGTTGCTGGAAATCAATCTTATTCTAAATTTATAAATGAGCCAGTTACAATTACAATATTTAATCTTGCTGAGATATATTGGTCTGCTATATTAAATTTAGAAGAAAAGAAAGCAGAAGAGATTTATGAGACATATTCTGCTTGTATTAAAACTATTTCTGATGAAGTATTAAAGGAAGCAATAAAATTTAGAAAAAAACATAAAAATAAAGACTTGTCTTATACTGACTGTATTGGTTATATTTATGCCTTGAAAAACAATATGAAATTTCTTACAGGAGATAGAGAATTTGAAGCCATGGAAAATGTTGAATTCATTAAAAAGTAAAAACTTTCAATATTAATTAGATTAAAAGAGTTGATATTAATGATGTATAAAACCCATTTATTGTTTGCACTTCTAATTTCCTTATTATTAACTTCTTTTTTAAATATTGAATCAAAATTATTCTTTATTATATTAATTTTAGTTTCTTCTTTTATCCCAGATATAGATAATACAAATAGCAAAATAGGAAGAAAATTCAAAACTTCATCTTTAATAATAAATAAGATATTTTCTCATCGTGGCTTTTTTCATTCATTATTGTTGCCATTAATTATGTATTTTATTTTTGCCTTTATCCTGGACAGAAAAGATATGGCTTTGGCTGTTTTCTTTGGAATATCATCGCATTTGTTTTTGGATTTATTGACAAAAGAGGGTATTTCATTCTTTGCTCCATTCTCAAATAAAAGAATTAATGGTTTTATTAAAACAAATAGTTTTGTAGAGAAAATATTTTTTATAATTATTTTATTATTAATAATCTTATTTCTTTCTCAAAATCTTTCTTTGGATTTTAGCAAATTTTTTTCTAGTGTCTTTTAAAACTTCTTTTAATTCCAGTCTGGTATTTGTTGAAGCTTTTTTCAGTTTAGTTCTTGTTTTTTGATCAAACTTTTTTAAAAGTTTGGGCTCTTCATAAAACTGGGCAGCTGCAACTAATCTCGGTGTTCTGCTTACAATTCTAAACGTTCTTGCAAGCGCTCTGGACCTTACCCCAATTTTCTCTAATTTTTCAGCTTCAACAACCTCTCTTCCAATTACAGCAATTTCTTTTTCAATCTCTATCCCGCTGTGTAATATGTTTTGCCCCTGTTTTATTAAACCACTCATTTCTAAAAGACCTAAAGTAGTCTCAATAAATCTAAAAAATAAATAAAAAGGAAATATTGCTAGAATTTCAACCCAGTATTTTCTTACAAAAGTAGGAATATTTTTAGTCTGCTGATATTTGAAATATAAATCTAATAAAAATACTAAAACAATAAATCCATCCAAAAGATTAATATGATACCTATAAGCTTCTGCTACGTCATGAAAAAATAGTTCAATAATTATTACAAAAATAAGCAGCACTAATAAATAAGGAATAAATTTGTCAACAAACAACTCTATTTTTTTAAGCCACTCTTTCATTAAAATTAATAACAAATCTTTTATTATAAACTTTTTTATATTTTTAACCTAAAATATCTTCATACCCATTAATATTTTTTATATTAAAGAGTTTAATTATTTTTTCCTTGCCATTCTTTTCTTTGGCTAGCCTCTTAAAAAAGTCTTCAGAATGTTTAAATTGTGAATTTATAAATTCTGTATGCTGTTTCTTCCATCCAGGGTTCTTTTTGACAAAATCCGCCCATTTCTCAATAAATTCAATATGTGCTCTGTCTCTTATTTTAGTCTCAGTTCATTTATCATTTTTTTAATTTTTTCAATCTTTTTCTCATCAACTTTATCTTCATAAATAATTCTTAAATGCCTTGCATCTTCCATGTCTTTGTCAGATTTTAAATATTCTTCTTTAAACACAATATTCATATTAATTGAATTAAACCACACATCTAATCCAGTTAAAGGGAGTTTAATTTTTCTTTCAAGCTGATACTCATCCAAGGCATCTTTTGTAAATTTGATTTTCATTTGTGGAACAAGCCTATTTTTAGGAGTATAGCGAATTGAGATGTTATCTTTTAAATATAAATCATAAATTTCTTCAGGGTCATCACTTTGCATGCATAAAAATCCAGATTTAATTAATTCTTCATGAAGTTTTGAAAATTTTTCTTTGCTAATTTTATCAATTATCATGGCTATATCTTCAGTTCCCCTAACTCTGCCAGAAGCTATAGCCACAAATCCAGAAACAATTATGTATTTAGTATATTTCTCAATAATCTTGCAGAAATCAATACAAAATTTATCTAAAATATTCCTATCATCTATTTGCATAATTTATTAGCATATTTAGTAGATATAAATTTTATTTCTTTATAAACTATAGAATTAATCTAGGTTTTGTAAACCAAGTCTTTTCTTTTTACAGATTCATTGACTTTTAGTCCTATTTCCTGTCCTTTTTTTGCTGTCTTTATTTGTTCATGCTCCATCTGCATAGAATTAACTTTTTGTGTAAATGATTTTCCATGTCCTTCTATTTTTATTTTGTCTCCTCCGCTAAGTTTGTCATTAAGCTTTACAACAGCTACAGAAATATGATCATAAAAATGAGTTATTTCACCAATTGATTTTTGAGAATTTTTTTCCCTTACATTTGTTTTTACTTTCTTTATGTTTGTTTTTGCCTTGGAAATATTTTGTTTTACACTTTTCTTTATCTTTGTTTTAGCTTTAGTTGCCTTTCTTTTTATTTTTTTAGAAACTTTTTTCTTTGGCATTATCTTTATTATGTTTTAATATTATTAAAACCTTTCTTTACATTGATTGTTACTAATAAATCAGAACTTTTCCTATTTATAAATACTACTGGACAAATCTACTGGACAAACCTGGGATCTGCCTAACGTTTATATATGAATTTTACTTATATCTATCTGTCCCTCAAACAAAAACCCTTTTCCAGATATAAGGGGAATGGCTAGCCATTAATTTTTGTTTTTTTTTGGGATATGAAAAAAAAACCGAAAGGAGAAAATATTGGAGTGTGAAAAAAATGGAAAAACCAAAAAATTCTAAAAAGTCAAACAGACCTATAAAAAAATGGAGATCCAGCAATTTTGAACTGGCTTTGTGGTCTAATGAACGGGAAATAAACGGAAATTTAGTTGAATTCAAAACAATGTCTTTAGGCAGGTCATTTAAAAAGAAAGACGAAGAAGTTTGGAGAAATGAAGTGATCAACTTGAGAAGAATGGATATTCCAAGAGTATTAACTTTGTTAAATGAAGCTGCTAAAGAGCTTTACTTGGAAAAAACAGAAGAGCATTGAAGAGATTCCAAAATATCCGAAAATTTCATGCAAAACTTTATTTACTTTTTTATTTTATGATCTAAAATTCAAGAAGGTGATATTCATGGTTGAAAAAACAATATTAGTTGAAAAGAAAAAAGAGATGAAAGAAGAAATAGTTGACAAGAAGCTTTTAGAAAAAGCCTCACAAAAATTAGAAGAAAAAAGAGATGAAAAAGTAATTGTTTTGAAAGTTGAAGAAAAAGTAGAAGAGAAAAAGCAGCTAAATAAAGAAATTTCTATTGAAGAACTTCCAGGAGTAGGTGCTGCAACAGCTGAAAAACTAAGAGAAGCTGGATTTGATTCTATGCTTTCAATTGCAGTAGCTTCTCCAGGTGAATTAACAGAAATAGCTGGTTTGACAGAAGCAACAGCCCGTAAAATAATCAACACAGCAAGACATAAAATGGACATGGGCTTTGTTTCTGGTAATGAGTTATTAGAAAAAAGAAGAAATATTGGTAAAATAAGCACAAGTAGTAAGGCTTTTGACGCTTTATTGATGGGAGGCATAGAAACAAATGGTATTACAGAGGTTTATGGTGAATTCGGTAGTTCAAAAACCCAAATAGGACATCAATTGGCAGTAAATGCACAATTACCAAAAGAGCAAGGAGGTGTAGAAGGAATGGTTTGCTATATAGATTCTGAAGGCACAGCTAGACCAGAGCGAATAAAAAGTATGGCTGAATCTTTAAAACTAGACCCAATAAAAATTCTTAATAATATCAAATTTATAAGAGCCTTTAATTCTGATCATCAAATGTTAATCATTAACAAAATTGAAGATTTAATTAAAAATGAAAAATTACCTATAAAACTTGTTGTTGTAGACTCTTTAATGAGTCATTTTAGAAGTGAATATGTTGGAAGAGGAACTTTAAGTGATAGACAGCAAAAATTAAATAAACATATGCACGATTTATTAAAATTAGCAGAAACTTATAATTTGGCAGTTTATTTAACAAACCAAGTGATGGCAAACCCAGCAATTTTCTTTGGCGATCCAACAACACCTGTAGGCGGAAACATAGTTGCGCACGCTAGCTCAGTAAGAATTTATGTAAGAAAAGGTAAAAAAGGCACTAGGGTTGCAAGAGTTATAGATGCCCCACATATTCCAGATTCAGAATGTGCTTTTAGAATAACAGAAGAAGGGATTAGGGATATTGAGTAATAATTATAAAACTCACTCATTAGAGGAATATACTAAGGTAATTTGGTTGAGAAAGTCTGGTTTAAATCCAACTCAAATCCATTCTTTTTTATTGAAAAATAGAATAGAAATAAAATATAATCCTCTTTATGATTGGATACATTACTTCTTGAGAAAATTAATATTAAAGTTAATTGTCCAAAATTAATTCGCATTTATAAAAATAAAGATGGTTTAGTAGCCACATTTGAAATTGCTATTTATGCTAAAGATAATTTAAAAAATTTAATACAAATATAAAATTAGTTGAAAGCAAACAAAGAAGTTTAGAAGGAAATTTTAATTAGGACCACTAAATCCGCAGCTAAGGCATACATATTTTGAGCCCAATTCCCTGCATTTAAAACATCTTACTATTTTTGATTTATTACAATTAGGACAAGAAAATTCTACAGAGCCTTTTAAATTAGCTATATTTGTTTTACAGCTTGTGCATACTTCATTTTCTACCATTGATTTTGAGGCAGGAATAAATATTTATAAAGCTTTGGAAACCTTTTTAAGAAAAAGCATTTACGGAAAAAATAGTTATATGGGCCTATAGTTTAGTCTGGAGAGCTTTTTGAAAAAAGCTTTAGCAAAAAGTTACAGAAAGAACACAAGATTGCGGATCTTGCAACCGAGGTTCGAATCCTCGTAGGCCCGATACATCTACTGAGCTGTTAGCGAGTAGCCTGATAGTTAGTAGGAACGAAACGGCGAATATATCTGATTTTAAAAATTAGTAGAAAAATAAAAAATTATCTTTGTAGTAAATAAACTTCAAAAGGAACGGTTTTTGTAGTTATAAATACTAAAGACACTATTATTTTAAAGAAAATAGAAACTCCTTCTAAAGAAGATTTAATTAGAGAATTAAAAGAAAAAGGAATTTTAACAGAAGAACAATATAATAAACTAGAAATTGAATGGAAATCTTCTTTTACCGAATTTGGGACATATTTTTTT
>JAGWAC010000029.1 GCA_018302125.1 Candidatus Woesearchaeota archaeon
TGATTATAGAGTTAGGTTAAACACTATTCTTGATCCTGATCCTTCAACTGGAAAAGCTTCTTTTACTTATATTATTAGTGATAGTGGTTTGTGTAGTTCTACTTCTTGTACAAGCAGTGCATGCAATAAAGGATTTGGCTATTGTACTTTGGGAACGGAGTGTAATTTCTATCCACTTAATAAAAAATCTCCTGAAGCAGGGTGTTGTCCTGAAGGGAAGAAATGGAATCCTAACGTAGGAGATTGTTGGCCAGGAAACCCTTCATTAACATGTTTAAACTTTAATACTTATAGACCAGATGACAAGCCTTATACAGAAGTTTGCTGTCAGGTAGCAACTGCTTATGGTTTCTGGGATCCTGTGACAATATATAATCCTCCTGCTTAAAAATCAATAAAAAAACCATTTTTAGAAAAGCGTTCACGGAAAAACTAAAATTTGATTAAAACCCTTTTTAGAAAAGTAAAACCAGATTTTTTCAGGAAAAGATTTATCCAAAAATATGATTGTTTTTAAAAATCTTGGAAAAAAAGAAATAAATTCTAGTGGAACAATTATATCTGACAGCAGAACAATAAAAAGATTAAAAGCGAATGGAGAAGTTCTTAAGAAAGAAGAAGTTTATCAGGCAATATTTTATCCAGATGACATGTTGATAAATAATTTTTATGCTAAACATGTTAAGAAAGATTCCAGAGACCCTGAATTTACAATATTATTAACTGAGCAAGGTAAAGAACCAACATTAAAAGAGTGTGAAGAATTAATTAGAATAGCTTTACTACAAAAGTGGACTCAAAAGAATTCTTTCTTTTTTAAGACTTATTATGAACGTAAAATTCCTGAAGTGCAAAATAAGAGATATTTTGTTTGTATTTATGATTCTATGAATAAAAAATCCTCCCAAATGTTAGAAGGATTACTAAGAATAGATAGGGAGCCTAAGAAAATAAAAATAAAAGAACTACCAAAAAAAGAAAAAGAAGAATGCGAAAAATTCAAGAAGAATAACTATTTGCATCCAGAAATTTTATTTATTGAACATATTATCGTAGCTATGGGGATCTAAATGGTATCTTTTTATGCAAGAAAAAACCATATTCTCTTGATAAAACCCTGCTTATTGTGTCACTAAAAACATCATATAAATCTTCCCAATATTCTTGTGCAATTTTGTTTCCTGATATTTGTTTTTCTATTTCTACTTGAACAAGATCATCGCATCTAAAGATTGTTCCACCACGATAGCAATAAATTGGCTGGTCTTCTTTAAAGCCATGATATGGATTCCAAGATATTTTAAATTTTTTAACGCCTTTTCTTAATCCTGTAAGACTTTCTTTTTTAATTTCTGCTGTGAATTCAGGTCCGTCATCTGTTACAAAACCTAACTCACTATCATTTTCTGCAAATTGGTGATTAATAAAACTCTCTTGATCTTTAAGCTCTTCTTCTAAAGTAAACTTTGGTTCCATTAAAGTTGTTTTAAGCAATTCAACCATATAAATTTTCTTCAATTGATTAGTTTATAAGTTTTTCTACTTTAACCACTATATAGTAATATAACAAAAACTTTATAAATTAAAGAAAGCGCAAAGAATATAAGAAAAAACAGCTATTAATAGTTAAAATGAAGAATGATCTGGAATTTTTAACAAATAAAGAAATTACTAGAAGAGATGTTCTTAGAATAGGATTTACAACTTTGGGAAGTTTATTTGTTCCTAGTTATCTATCTTCTTGTGGCGGAGGTGGAAGTGAAGATCCTGCACCTGGCCCAAGCCCTAATCCAAATCCCAATCCCCAGCCACAAAATAATAACCCTATAATTAATACAAGTTCTTTGCCTGATGCTGATGAAGCAACATCTTATGCTGCACAAATAAGTGCTTCTGATCAAGACAATGATGTTTTAACTTATAATTTAACTCAGAAACCAAGTGGGATGACAAATGCTGGAAAAGATATTTCATGGAGCAATCCAGCAACAGGAGATCATAATGTTAATGTTGAGGTCTTGGATGGAAAAGGTGGAAGTGCTGCAAAAAACTATATATTAAAGGTGATTAACAAATTTGATGATATTTCAGGAAGGGTTAATGATATTTTAAATGGAAATTCTGTTCAGGGAGCTGATGTCATTCTAGGACACAGAGATAATGGAAACTTTGTTGCTGATTATACTGTAAGAACAGATTCACAAGGAAATTATGTTCATCAAAGAATACCTACTAGTAGAAATTGGTTAGTAAAAATAGTTCATTCTAATTATAATACACATTTAGCAGGAAGCTTACAAACAAATAAAGATGAAAATAATGTTGATTTAGAATTAATTCCAACTAGTTTTAACATGGCTTTTTTTGATGAGATCATGAGACCACAAAATAGATCTGATCCTTCTAAAAATGGAGTTACACAAAAATGGGAACCTCAACCAACAAAAGTGTATATCGATGTAGGTAGAAAAATAACTTCTGGTCCAACCCCTGATCCAATACAAGTTCAAAAAATTAAAGCAGTATTTACCAATAGAGAATTACCGCCAATAGCAAATGGATACTGGGATATTAATAATATCCAAATAGATGATACAGGAGTTAATCCAGCACCAGCTCGTGGCGAACTGGGAGTTATAATAGTTTTTTGGGGCTCTCAAGAGACAGGTGGTTATAGAGAAAACAATAACTTTATTTACAATGGTGGTGTTACCCTCTTAACTTCTTCCGATGAAAGAGTTATTAGACACGAATTTTTTCATGCATCTGGTGCAGATGGACATTCTAATTTAGAAAACACTATACTAAAAATAACGCCTCCTTATCCAATAAATTATGAACCAGCAGATATCTCTGCAAGTAGAATACTACAAAAAAGACCACCTGGAAATAGAAGCACAGCTGATGGACCTGATGCAAATCCAGATACTTATAGAATAAGATAAGAATCTTTTTAAGAAAGACTTGAGCAAAAATGAAGAACTTAGATTTTTGTTGTCTAGGTTACTACAGCATATGTTTATAAATTTATTAGTTCATTACCCGATAATGATATAATGCCGGAGCATAAGAAAATGGAAACTAAATATGCAAAAACAAAAAAAGTAGTCACTGAACAAGTTAGTTTAGGTGATTTAGAAAAGGATATAAATAATCTAATTAGTGATCAAATATGCGCTGGTACAGATTATTTGCCTTTTGGTATTAATTATATGGAGATACCTGAACCAATAGGTCGTGAACCTAATGCTAATGTTTATGATGTCACGAGTGTAACTTTCTGTACATTCAGAGGGATTCCATTAGTTGATGATCCAGATTAATTTATTTTTTCTTTTTAATTTACTTAATTATGGGATCAGTATTAATTGTTAGCGGAAGCGGAGATGCACATGCACTACATATGCAGAAAGTTTTAGATTCTAAGAAAATAACAAACTTTTTGTTTCTAACAAATAAATACCCTTATTTGGCACACATAAACTTCGATTTCCAAGAAGGATGTACAATATTTTGTAATGGCAATAGTGTAGAAATAACTTCTGATTGGAGTATTTGGAATAGGAGATTATTTTCCCCAGAATTTCCAGAGGGTTTTCCAAAAAATTTAGAAGCTATGGTAACAGAAGAAGCTAAAGCAACTATTCAAGGTCTTCTTGTAACACACAGAGGTTTAGTAGTAAACAATCCAGCTAATAATTACAGAGCAAGTAATAAAATGCACCAGCTAAGACTCGCAGAAGAAATAGGGTTGCGTATTCCAGATACAATAATAACAAATGTTCCAAAGCGGGCAGTAAACTTTTATGAAGAACATAATAGAGATATAATATTTAAAATGCAGAAATTACCTATAGTTGAGGTAGATGGTAAATACAAAACAATTATGACGACAAAGGTAAAATCAGAAGACTTAATTTTTATTGAAAGGATAAGGAACAATCCTTGTTGTTTTCAAGAACGTATAGAAAAAGAATATGAAATTAGATTAACTGTAATTGGTAACCAGTTGTTTCCTATAGCAATATATTCTCAAAATTCAGAGTACTCAAAAGATGACTTCAGAAGATATGACTTTGAAAATGTTAAATATAAATTAGTTGAGATGCCGAAAGACTTAGGAGAGAAAATTTTATTATTAACTAGAGAATATGGGTTACATTACGCCACTATTGATTTAATACTTACACCAAAAGGAGACTATATATTTTTAGAAGTTAACCCTAATGGACAATATTTATGGACAGAAGAGATGTCTGGAATTTCAATAACTGAAGCATTTGCTGATTACTTATCTGGAGATGGTGTAAGAAAATTTTAATATTAAAAATTTAGTCCTATGAAAAAAGAACAAATTAAAAGATTAATAGAAAAATATAAGTATATATTTATAGGGGAAATTCATGGAACAAAGAAAATCCCTAATGTTGTCTTTGATATCGTTAGACAAATTCTTAAAAAAAATAAAATAATTTTTTGTTTGGAGCTTCCTCAACAAGCAGAAGAAGTGTTATATGCATATTTAAGAGCTAATATAAACAAGAAAGAACTTCTTGCTTCAAAATATCTGCAAGATGCAATTTTTGATAGTAGAATAAATGATGATATTTTATTGCTGTATGAAAAGCTAAATATGGCAGGAGTAGAACTTAAATGTCTAGAAAATTATGAAATTGAAAATGTAAATTATAGGGATCAAGAAATGGCTAAGAAGTTTCTTAATATAGTTAAAAAAAATAAAGCAGACAAGTATTTTGTTTACGTTGGTAGTATGCATACTTTAGATAAATCTATCCAAATAAAGAATTTTAAAATTAACCCTATAACTATATATTTACACCAAGGCATAAAGGATAATCTTTTAGTTATACAATTTAATAGCGGCAAGAAGGAAGAAATAAAATTTTATAAAAAAACAAAAAGAATTAATTATAATTTAGTTTTGAAAGATATAAAAGCTAACTATCTTAAGATATAGTTCAAAACTTGCATTTACTAATTAAATTCATGAACTAAATTTAAAACATTTAGAGATTACCCTGAGAATAACGGTCATCCACCTTATGAAGAAGTGTGCTGCCAAGTGGCAACTGCCTATGGCTTCTGGGATCCTGTAAATATTTATTAGAAACTTTTAGAAAAGGTTTCATCAAAAAATAGTTAAATATCTAGGTTTTTCTAAACTGAATGCTTTCAGATAATGACAAAAAATTAATAAAAGATATAAAAAGTAGCCTTGAATCTATTGAGGCTAACCTCGATAATTTAAGTTTTGTCTATAAAACAGCTGGCAACTTATTTAGGCTTTCAGATAGGTTGGAAGATAAAAATCTGCGATCTAGTTTAAAGGGTGAATGTGCAAAGATTATGCAAACACAATATAAAGAAGAAATTCAGCAAGCAGTAAAATCTATTTTTTCTTTTATTAACACTACGGAGAAACTTCAACCCCAAACAAAAAGATATTTTGAAGGTCCAACTCCAATAAAAACAGAAGAATATAATAAAGATTGTGAGAAATATTATAATTTGAAAGACGAAATAAAAAATGTTGAGGATAAAATAATGAATTCACCAGTTTATCAAAAAAAATTACATGAACCCTTAAAAGAGAATAAAACATGGCCTAATCATTTACATGCAAGACTAACTGATAATCTAAGAATAGTTTATTTTTATAATAAAAAAACAAGAGAAATAACTTTTAAAAGAGTTGTTACGCACAATGAACTTGATAAAAGCTAATGTCTTTCAAAAGAATCTTCAATATGGCTTTTTAAAAATTGATAAATCGCATCTGCATCCAATAACGAAAAACTAAGCATTAACTCTGTTTTTTTCTCATCACATTGAAGCCAATCGTCAGGATGATCGTTTTGTGCTAAAAATTTAGCAATATCATTATCCAATGTTCTTAAAAAATCAATTCTTTCACCAAAATAAGGTGTTTTAACATTATATCCCATAAATAAATCTCCTGTATCTTGTTCACGTCTAAAAGAGCAATTAGCTATATCATCTTCATAGCAAAGCACTTCATCTTCTCGCTTTTCAGACATTTTACAAACATCATAATCTAATCTATAATCAAGTCCACTAAATTTAGCATGTCTCCTTTCACCATAAATAGCAATACCACGACTTTCTGCTAGTTTGTGAAAAATAGCTTCCAAAGGAAGTCTATATTCTAGATCAACTTTTTCCATTCTCCTATTTAAAACACCAACATTCTTAATTTTTTCTCTAATATCTCTAGATTTCATATTATTCTGCTTCAAAGAGTGATTTATAAGGCTTTCTATTTTAACCACTATATAGTAATATAATAAAAGCTTTATAAATTAAAGAAAGCCAAAAAGAATATAAGAAAAAACAACTATTAATAGTTAAAATGAAGAATGATTTTTGAAAAGAAGAAGGTATTTAAAATATATATTACTTATTTTTTAAAGTGGTTTCAGGAAATGATAAAAAAAATTCAATAATTTTTAGTATACTTTTATTTATAATTGGAGTCTTTTTATTATCTTTTTCAGACAATTTAACAGGAGCCTTTATTGGAGTTTTGCAGATTTATTCACTATTCTCTTTTATAGGAAGTCTATTTTTATTAAGTGCTATTGCAGTACTTTTGTCTACTGAAAACTTAGAAGAAAAAATTGAATGGCATTGGAAAAAATATCCGATTAATAAAGATTCTGTTATTGAAGATATTGAACAAGAATATTTAAGCAGAAATGAACCAGAAATCAAAACAGCAGCTCAGAGTTGGGCTGAGAGACATTCAAAAACAGGAAGAGAACTAATAGAAGATGATAAACTTAATAAAAGAAGAACTTATGAAGAACAGTTTTATGAAGGACATGCTGCTAAAAGTGGAAGAGTAATTGATGTTTCTTCTCACGTTATAAGAGATAAAAATGATATAAATAAATTAGTTAGTAAAACAAACAAAGGTTTAAAATATTTTGAAGGAAGACTAATTCATTTTGGAGAACCTGCAAAGGGAAGATATTTGTGGGTTGTTGATGAAGATGAAAATTTTATTATTGCAAATAGAAGTACTTTCCAGCATGAGATGCCGCAAATGAATAAAGAAAGAATAGATTATCAACATAGATTACACAAATTATCTCATGCAACTTTAGCAAGAGAGAAAAAAGTCTTTGGATCTGGAGACGTTTTAATTGAGGGTGGACTAATAAAAGAAATAAATACGCATTCTGGACATTATTTACCTATTACGATTACCCCAGGTAAAATTTCTGATTTTAATGAGAAATCTTTAATTGAAGCATTTAATAAACAGGGAATTGAAGTCTTTAAATTTTTTAAAGACAAAAACAAATGGAAAGAAGTTAAAGAAGGAGCTAAATATATAATTTAATTTTATTTTCTTAAAATTTTTAATATTGCTTTAAATGTTGGTTCCTCTTTTTCTCTTTTAATTAATGGTATTGTCTCATCTTTAATTGCATCAAGAATTTCTTCAAGATTTAATCCTTGTTTTTCTGTATCTGCCAGAGCTGCGATTACTAATCTTGCTCTAAAATCAAATAATCTTCTTCTTAAGTTTTTTTTTCTTGGAAGAAATTCAAAATCTTCTTCTTCAAAATCTTCTGGTTTGGTTTGATCAACAAACTCTAGATAACTTATTCCAACATGTCTTTGAAGAAAAGCATTTACCTTGTCATTGAGGGGTTTTAAGGGATTTTCACTATAAGGATTAATTTTATCATAAGCCATCATTTCATTAACTAAATGGCCTAAAAAGCAATCGAAATAAAGATCTCCCTTTAATGCTCTTTTTAAAAAATCAGCATAATTACGATTTTCTACTGGTTGGAGTTCCATAACCTTAATATGTCCTTTAGATTTATATGTTTTTAGCATAAATTTGGATTAAAAAAGAGATTTATAAGTCTTTCTATTTTAACCACTATATAGTAATATAACAGAAGTTTTATAAATTAAAGAAAGAATATAAAATCAAATGTTCCAAATCTGAGTCTGTTACCCTGTAACATTAAACGACAGAAATACTCAACTTTCCCTGGTAATTTTACAGATCTATATGATACATTAAAATCATATCTTCGATAGTCTACCTTTGATAGTTCGGAATCTTGTGAATAAATCGCCGTACCCATAACTTCATCACCTTATCTAAACTTTAATACTTATAGACCAGATAACAAGCCTTATACAGAAGTTTGCTGTCAGGTAGCAACTGCTTATGGTTTCTGGGATCCTGTGACGATATATAATCCTCCTGCTTAAAAATCAATAAAAAAAACCATTTTTAGAAAAGCGTTCATGGAAAAGTGAGAACCAATGTTCTCATCATCTCCTAATTAAGAAGAATTAGTTATCTTGTTTAGATTTAGATTCTTTTTCAAGTCTTTCTTTTAGTTCTTCAAAATATGATCTTTGGTAAAAACCAACATACCTGTCTATATTTCTTGGATTTTTTATACCTTTTTCAGCCTCTTCTTTTGATACTATTTCGTAAATACCGCCTAATTGTCTATTTTGAATAATAACAACCCCAGCCTCACATTTTCTCTTTTTTTCAAATCTTTTTATTCTTGATAGAATTTCATTTACTTCTTTTGAATTTCTTATTCTTCCTGGATGTATACTGACAAATGCATCTATTGACATAAGTTTATATAATGTATCTTACTTTTTATAATTAACGTTTTTCATCAATATATCTTATAAATGGTTTATTACCAAGACATTTTTCTTCGCAAAATCCTGAGTCTGTTAAAATAGCATATTGTGGTATTTTTCTTAATCTTTCTAGATTTCTGTTGATAATAAAACTTATTTCGTTATTATTTTCTTTTAAACTAATTTTTGTAGCAGGAGTAAATAAAGGCAGGTCTCTATATTTTAAAGCTTTTTCTCCTATGATCAAAATTGGAATTCCGTATGCATCTGACCATGGGGCTCTTAATTTTTTTTCTTTCTCAGTTTCTGAAACTTTTATTCCTCTTTTGTTATAATTACTCGCACCAGATTTTCTTAAAAATAGAGCAATAATCTTTTTTAGTTCTTTCTTGTCATTAAATGGAATATTTAATTCCCACCCAACATCTTCGTCAATGAAATAAGCAATATCGCTTTCGAGTTTTGGATCACTTAAATCTGTGGCAAATTTTCCTAGATCTAAGTATTCTCCAGTCCTTATATCTCTTATTTTCAAACCTTGCAAAATTTCTCCTTGATCATTTCTAATTCTGAATTCAGGATCGTGGATAAATACTCCAACCTTACCTCTTATGAATTTTAGAACTTCTCCTGCAATATACCCTAATCCTGTTAAATCCCTTAACATATCTAGTTTATAAGCTTCTGTTTCATGAATATTAGAGAAAAGAACAGCTTTGTCTGCTTGAGGAAGTTCTGGGTATAAATTATAACCTTTAATTATTGGGCTTAGTTGTCCATTGCTTTCTCGAAATATAAGCAAATCATCTAAACAAGTTATTACTATTTTTCTTTTTTCTTCTGGTATCCCTGTCAAATCCTCTATATTTACCATAAATAAGTAGTAAAATTAATACTATTTAAGTCTTACTATATTTAATCACTATATAGTAATATATCAGAAGCTTATAAATTGGAGAAAGCGCAAAGGATATAAGAAAAAACAACTATTAATGGTTAAAATAAAGGATACAAGACTTTCTTCTCAAAAATTTAATAAATATATTTAATGATCCTTAAGTCTTACATTGCTCTTTTAAACAAATGGCCTAATCAATAATTTAAAATATTTTAGTTGGGATTTGACAATGATCATTAACAAAATTTATATAAATGCCAGAGTATAAGTAAATTGTGAAAATAATCAATGTACTTATAGAAGATAGAATAAAAGAAAAGATATTAAATAAACATAATATAAAAGCATTAGAGATTAAAGAAGTTATTTTAAATAAACCTTTTATTTTAAAGACAAGAAGTAATAGATATATGGCAATAGGATACTATCAAAGATTTGTAACAATTATCTTTGAGATGGTAAAAAATACTGCTTTTATTATAACAGCTTATCCATCTTCAGAAGCACAAAAAAGATTGCATAAAGATAAAAAATGAAAGAAGAAAATAAAATGTCTTTAAAAGAATTAAAGAAATTTAAAGAAGAAAACTTAGAAGTAGGTGAAAGAGCTTTTGAAGTAAACGAAGGTATTTGTAAAGATTGCAAGGAAAAGCTGGTAAAGATAGTAGAAAATAGAAGTATATTTGATGGAACTATTAGTTTTCATATAATAAAATTAAGATGTTTAAAATGTGGCAGAGAATATCTTGATTTAGACCAGGCAGAAAAATATGATTTCTTATTAGCCCTGGAAAAAGCAAGCAAAAAAGAACCTTTAGAAAATATAACAAAAAAAATTGTTGCATAACTATTTAAATTTTATATATAGAGAAAATAACAGATTTTCAAGGTAAAGAATATTTTGTAAGAACATATTTTAATTATAATTTTCTTACCGAATCTTATAAAGGTAAATTTAGATTTAGAGATGTAAAAGAAGTTAAATTAAAAGAGCTTGGAGAAGAGCACGAAGAAATAAAAAGATTATGGAAAAGCTCTTTTACAGAAAGTTCAGATTATTTTATTAGTTATATCTGGTTGATAGGCCATACAGACATAATATAAATTTTAAATAAAACCTCTTATTTCCAATTCTTTTACTATTTTATCATTTATATATCTGGAGTAAGCTCTAGAAACTCCTAAAGCAAGATCACCACAATTGTCTTCTAAATCTGTTGGTGTTAACTTCCAATCAAATTGTTTTTTAACTAAATGATCTTTCATTAATCTCTTTCTTACGCATTTGTCTACAAGATCAATCTTTACTCCTGTTTTTTTCATTCTCTTTTTAATATAATCATAGTTTTTTTCTTCAAAAGAAAAAACATGAACATGATCTGATGCTAATAAAGAAGGGTTTATTAATTTATGAATTTCCATAAATTGCCTAAAACCTTCACGAAGTCCTCTCAAGCATAAATATAAAACTCTCTTACGAAGTTCCTTTGAAGAGTCTCTTAAATCCCAAGCTGGAAAAAGATCATTAAAATCTAAATAATTGTGGAATCCTGAGCTTCTAATAAAAGTTTTCTCTTTTTTATCTAAGTCTTCATAAAAATCAGGAGATCTTTTAAAATACTTATCAGATATTTTATACTGTTCTTCTTCTGTAAGACCAGCCAATTCTCTAGCTTTGTCTAAATTACCTTCTATTAATTGTTCTAAAAATCTTTTTTGTTGAACTATTAAAGGTAATTCTTCTGTTTTTTCCATAACATTAATAGGTTCTTTTGGCTTATATGTTTTTAGCATAAATTTAGATTAAAAAGGAGATTTATAAGTTTTTCTACTTTAACCACTATATAGTAATATATAATAAAGTTTATAGACAAAAATAACGCAAGAAATATAAGAAATTATAATTAAAATTTGATTAGAAGACAACATAAAGAGGATTTAGTATGGGAAGAATTTGGAGATAAAAAAGTAAAGGGAAGAATAGCTTTTGTAGTTGATATCACGGCTAATAAAATTTATCCTGTACCAAAAAATATCGAGCATAAAAATTTTATAATTTTTGTGAAGCAAGAACACTTCAGGATTTTACAGGTTGAGTAGTTCACAAGTGATAAGTCATCAAAGCGCCGTTTAAATCAAAAACAGTATTAAACACATTATTCAAGTAAACTAAAATGTGCCTGTCATGGTTTTTTGAAGTGAAGGCTTTGTTGATTAAATTATAGATTTCATTTCTTTTTTTACCGAATTCCTCTATGTTTGAAAAATTGAATTTATAGAATATTTCATAAAACGATGTTAGAAATTCATTTATTTCTGTGTAAATTTCAATAATTTCCCTGTCAATTTTTAATTTGTTTTCTGAGACATAAAGGCATAAATCTCTGTATATGTCACCTATTTTTTCAATCTGCTCTACTATATGATATAAAGGAGAGCTTTTCTCTGAGATTGGCTTCTTATTCAGGATTCTTCTGCAGAAATCAGAATATTTGTTTATGTTATGGTCTCTTAATGTTATATTTTTCAGCTCTTCAAAATCCTGCTTTTTTATTGAATCCAAAGAATCATTTGCAACTGACAATAAAAACAAGAAATTTCTTCTTAAGACGTTTTCAAACTCATGGTATTCTGGCTTTGAGATTTCTTTTATTATAATAAGATTTTTGAACTGCTCTATTATTTCAAATCCCAAACAGGTTTTTCTTAAGACATCATATATTGTCTCCAATTGCTTTGGATTATTGAAAACAATTTTTACCTGATCATATCCTGATTTGTAAATAGCACCAATTAATCTGTACAACATCACATCTAATGAAGAAACATTAATTTCAAGTTCTTTTTGCAGGATTTCATTTTGAGTAGAAACTATTAATTTTTCATTATTTTCAAGGATGTCAATTTCATGGCCTTTTTTCAAGTTAAATTTTTTAGCCCACTTGCTAGGCAGAGAAATCATCAATGTGCTTGGGCCGATTTGTGCAATTTTTCTTTTCATTGTAACCTTTTTTGGGGAAAAAAGCTTAACCAAAAATGAAGCTAGATTCTCTTATCAACTCCTAAATTTCTTTTATAGTTAATGAAATATTTAAATCTTCTGTAAAAATTAGAATATTATAATTATTATTATAATATATTAATCAAATATAAATAGATTTCTGACTTTTTAATATATTTCAAAGGAGGTTAAAATGATAGGAATTAAAGAATTTAGGATTTTGTCAAACTTAAGACATAATTCCAGGGAAAAATTGACTAGTATAGCAAAAACAACAAATATGCCTGTAAGCACTGTCTTTGACAAAATAAGAAGATATGAAGAAAACAGCATTATAAAGAGACATATTAGTCTGCTGGATTTTAGCAAACTGGGATATGAAGTTGATGTCTGCATCTTATTAAAAGTAGAAAAAGAAGAAAGAGAAAAATTAAGAGAATTTCTTAATGGGAAAGAATGCCTGAACAGCATTTTCAAAATAAGCAATGGATATGATTTCTTTGTAGAGGGAATTTTCAAAGACATGCAGCATCAGCAGGATTTTATTGATGAAGTAGAAGAAAATTTCACTTTGATAAGAAACGATGTCTTCTATATTGTAAATGAAATGAAAAGAGAAGAATTCCTGAATGGGAAAAATAATTAGGAGGTTAAAATGGCGAATTATGAAGTTCCTGAAGAATTGAAAAAAATGAGAGAAAAGGAAATAGAAAGATTAAATGAGTTGGATGATCTAAAGGAAAAAGTCCAAGTTGGGAAATTAGTTTTAGCTAGTTATGTTGGATATTTATTTGGGAAAAACTTTGGCAATGTCATGTCATATATACTAACTGGTGTTTTGGGTTTAGCTAGTGCTTGCGACAGACTTGGGTGTGACTTTAGAGATGTTAATGTTTTTGAGAATCATTCTTACAGGCAAGAAAAAATAAAACCTAAAAACATAAGAGTCTTTAATGCTTCTGAAGATTATTTTGGTGTTTTAGTTGAACCTAATGGTTTCTTCCTAGGTATTAATAAAGAAGGAAATTTACAGTGTGTTAACACAAGCAATGAAAAGACTCCAATTGAATTCAGCACTACCCAAAAAAAAGATAGGAATGGAAGAGTTGTGTCTTTGGAGGAAAAACTAGAAATTTTTGGAAAACCTGTTGTAATATATGAACCAGAAAAAGCACCCAGGATAAGTGTTAGTGTAAAAAGAAGAAATTAAAACTAAATATTTATATATTTATGGCTCTGATGCAACCCTAATCTAAACTTTTATCTTTATGATTTTTATCCTATATTTTTTCAAGAGAAGAATAGTAGAAATGGAAAATTTAGAGGGTTGCACCAGAGCCCTATAACTCAATAAACTATGAAAGAAAATGAAAAAATCCGAACAGTTGGGGAATTAGCTAACAGCCTTAGCTTTCAATGTGAGGTATTCTATCATGAGCAAAGTGGCAGGTCAACTGAAGATGCTATTAAGGCAACAGGATTAGACTCCCACCATATAATTAAATGTCTATTATTAAAAACTAAATCTAATGAATATATCGGAGCAATAATTAGAGGTTCTGACAAGTTAAATTTCAAAACTTTAGAATCTCTTTCTGATTATAAAAATCTTCGGATGGCTCAGCTTGAAGACGTTGAAAGGGAGCTTGGATTTGAAGTTGGAGGAGTTCCTGCTATAATTTTCTTTGAAAAAGGAATAAGAACATTCGTAGATAATCGTGTTTTAAGCTTAGATTATGTTGTTGGCTCTGGCGGAACTCCCTTCTATGGGATGAAGTTTAATCCAAGACAATTAACTGAGAGATTAAATTATATCCCTGCAGATATCATAAAGGTAGATTGAAATAAAATTGAAAGTTTTGTATTGATCATGTTTTTGCTAAAAACAATTGGCCCTATTATAATTCAGAAGGAGAATTAATTGAACCATAAAGGATCTCGTCTGTTTTGATCCTGTTACATATAAGGATTATCATGAAATATCCCCTTTATTGTGTAAAAAACTTAATCTTCTCCTTAGGTGATGTTAAATTTACAGCTCACCAAATAGTAATCTTTTTATATTAAATAAAATAACCAAGTATTAAAAAAAGAGAGAGTGTTTTTTGGAAAAAGACAATAAAATATTATTAATTGCTATTCTCTATGTCCTCTTTTAAATTTTTTGATTATCAGGACAAAAGTAGTTTTATAACTGGAAAAGCAGAAGCATCAGTTTCTGATAAATTTGCAGATTCAGGAACAGAAAATAATGGTGGTGTAGAGCTCTGCGGGAGTAGATTAAACTGTGGATTAGCTGATGATGTGTGTCCTGAAGATTTTTTTGGGGCTGGAGTAAGCTGCTATATAGAAGATCCTGACTGCTGCAAAATAAACAGAGCTGGATGGAGTTCGAGTCCTGACCAATTTACAGCTGTAACTGAAGCTTTTGAAGGCCAAAGAATCTATATGTATGTTGAAACTGATGGGTGTGCTGGAAAAGATGCTGATTTTACAATTTATTCTGTTGATGAAAGGTTTTTTGGGGCGGATACATTATTAGACAGCGATACTGTTGGGCCTTTTGCTATTGATCAATCAAACAAAGTTTCTGCAAGATGGACTGCTTTTACTGATCCTGCTGCTGTTAAAAATGGAATTACTAAATTTAAATTCAAAGTAAAAATAAATCCCGAATTATTTTCAGATATTATAGAAATTTCTCTTATTGGTGGAAACAGAGGTAAATCTGTAAATTCATGCAATGATGGAATTGATAATGATGTTGACGGATGTGCTGATGAAGAAAAAGATTGTGAAGATGGGCAAGAAACTAACCAAGATCAGGGAGAGTGCTCTATTTGCACTACTGAAAATGGAATTTATACTTGTTCTGGATGCATAGGCTGGAAATGCAATCCTGGAGATTGTTTAGATGGGAAAAAAACCACCAATTGTCCTGATTTACGAACACAATATCCAAATTGTCCTTTAACACAACCACCTAAATTTGTAAAGTGCTATGAAAAAGTTGTGCCTTTTCCTTTTTATGATAATTTTAATTTAATATTGTCTATTTTATCCTTAATAGGCTATTATGGATTTACATTAAGAAGAAAGAATAAATAGAAAAAATTATTTTATAAATTTTACATTTTCTGCATTTTTAAATTGTTCATCGCCAGTTAAGAATCTTATATTTCTGGATTTCGCCATAATATATCCTATACAATCAACATAGGATAGTTTTTTGTTTTTGTTCATAAATTTAAATTAATTTAGAAACATATGGGCCGTCTTTTTTATAACCTAATTTGTTTATATAATAATTTCTGACACCAATTCCAGATATTACCAATATCTTATTTACATTATATTCTTCTTTTGCAATTTTTTCTGCTTCCTGCATTAAACTTATACCGAGGCCTTTATGCTGGACATTATCGTCTTTTTCCCCAATTCTTACTGCCTGACCATAGACATGAAGTTCCCTTATTCCTGCTGATCTGTTTGTAATTTCCGGCCTAAACTGCTTGTAAGGTATTCTTAATCTTACAAACCCCAAGAGAATATCGTTTTTTGTATCTTCATATGACAAAAAGATTTCCCTGCCTTTAGACGCTTCATAATCTTGTCTTAATAATTTTACATTTTCCCATGAGATTTGTTTTAGTTTAGGTTCACGGCACCTTATGCAGCTGCATTTTACTTTTCTTTTTTTTAATTCTTCATCTATATACTGCCTTAAATTTGTTTTTCTTACTCCTGCTTCTGACATAAAAGTGGGAATATCCCTGTTAACTCTCATTATTCTACAATATTTTGGTATGTATTTTTTAGCCTCACAAATAATATCAATTATTTCTTCTGTAGAAAATACCTTGTGATTTCCTTGTTTCCATATATCATACAATTCTGTACCTTTAAAAACTAAACAAGGATATATTTTTAGTGAATCTGGTCTATAATCCGGATTTTCAAATATTTCCTTTAGTTCGTATTTATCATTTTCAATTGTCGACCCAGTTAAATTCAACATATTATGGTATGTCACTTTCAAGAAAGAATCTTTCAACAACTGGGTAGCTTTAATTGAATCCTGGGTTGTGTGACCTCTTTTTATTTTTTCCATTATTTCCTGCGACAAAGTCTGAACACCAATCTCGACTCTTGTTGTTCCATACATTAACATCTCAGAAATATGCTCCTCAAAGGAATAATCTGGCCTTGTTTCCAGGCACATTGCAACACATCTTGAATAAGTATTTTCATTTCTTGATTGTTCTTTTTCCAATGTAGTATCTGATTTTAATTTCAACAATTTACCCTTTATTCTTTTTATTCTTTCTTTATCTTTTATTGACGCTGGCAATTCAAAAAAGTCTGTAAACTTCCCAAAATCAATCTGATTATTTTTCACGAACAAGCCTGAGAAATCATTCAGGGCTTTTAAACAGAATTTAATAAAATCTTCCTTATATTTATTATCAAAAAACAAGAATGTTGAACCCATTACAATAAATTCTACTTTTGTTATATCATGATTTAAAAGAACATAATGCTCCAGCCTGTTAAATACCTGCAAATAAGGATCATAATCATTTCTTATTGCCCTGATAATTCCCGGAGAATTTCCAGGATATGATTTTGGGGTATTGCCAAAAACTGAATTAATTCCGCCAGGGCAATAAATACATTTTGCCTGTGAAGGACAATTTGCCGGCTTTGACATTATTGATATTGGAGTTACACCTGATATTGTTCTTACTGGCTTAGTTAAAAGAATTTTAAAATCTGGATTTTTTATATTTGATAATAAGTCAATGTTGCTTAAGTTTCTGTTTAATTTATATTTTTTTGATAAAACTGATTTTAACTTCTCTAATTCCTTTTTTGTTTTTATCTTAGGAAGTTCTTGCTGTATTTCCTGGATTAAGGCTAAATTCATGACAAAAACTTTCTTATTGGTATTTTTAATGTTTTCTTTTACAATGGGCTGTTAAGTTATAGCCTGGCATAACATATGCACTTTTGTTGTTGGTGAAAGAGAAAAAATAGTTAAAATTTTTAATGAATTTAATCCTGAAAGCCACGGCAAAGAAATTCTTAATTTGCTATAGCAAGATTTATATATTTTCAAATAAAAAATTAAATTAAATGAAATTAAAAAAGATTGTGGCTCCTGTTAAATTATGGAAAAGGATTGTTGCCTATCTTATTGATGTAATTATTGTAAATTTAATTATTGTTTATCCATTCAGGGATTTTTTTGGAAATTTTGAGAATGACATTATTGTGAAAGAAATTGGTCCTGAAATATTCATGGTTTTTTTTATAATTAGTATTTTAACTATTTTATACTGGGCTTTGCTTGAGTTTTTCTTAAAACAAAGCATTGGAAAGGCTTTGCTTAACATTTATGTAAGAAGCACAGAAAAAGAATTAAAGTTCTGGCAATGTATTGTAAGAAACTTATCAAAAATAAATACTCTTTTATTAATCATTGACTCTTTAAATATAATTTTTAGGAAAGACTATCAAAGATATCTGGAAAAAATAAGCAATACAGAGGTAGTAGATGGCGAGTAAATTTTTAAAGATTTTTGTGATTGTTGGAATTCTTTTTTTAATTAGTTTTTTATTAGCCAAGAACTTCAATTCAATTGATTTTTCTGACAAAATTGTATTTATATCAATTAAAGGAACTATTGTTTCGAGCAGCAGTAATGGGATTTTTAATGAACAACAAGCTACATCTACTGGAGTCATAAGCTATCTGAACAAAGCAAAAAATGACAACACAATAAAGGCAGTAATTCTGGAAATAAACAGCCCTGGCGGAGAAGCTTTGGCAAGCAGGGAAATTGTTGAGGCTGTAAAGGGAATGAACAAACCAGTTGTTGCATGGATAAGAGATGTTGGAGCTTCAGGAGCTTACTGGGTTGCTTCTGCTTCTGATTCTATTATTGCTGACGAGCTTTCTGTTACTGGGAGCATCGGTGTCTTGGGATCTTACCTGCAGTTTGAAGGATTAATGAACAAATATGGGATTACTTATGAGAGATTAGTTGGCGGGAGATACAAAGATCTAGGAAGCTCTTACAAGGAATTAAGTACAGAAGAAAGAGAGATATTACAGAAGAAAATAAACACTATCCATAGAATATTCAGCGATGATGTAAGCAAGAACAGAAAAAAAGATTTAAGCAAATTCAGCAATGGTGAATTTTTCCTAGGTATTGAGGCTAAAGAAATTGGATTGATTGATCATCTTGGCGGAAAAGAGAAAGCAATAGAAGTAAGCAAAGAATTAGCAAGCATAGAAAAAGCAAGAACAGTTGTATTTAAAGAGAGAAAAAGTTTTTTTAGTTCTATAGACAAATACTTTACTAAATACAGCTATTTTATTGGAAAGGGAATTTCTGATGGTTTTTTAGTAAAAAATGAAGAATTTGTAATCAACACATAACGAAAATCCAGAAAAGATACTTTTTTATATTTTTCTTAAGTTAAATTTGTATGTCAAAAAAATTTTACTGGGTTGAAAGTAGTGAATCTGACTTAATTAAAGAATACAAAAGAATTGGAACTAAACAAAGTGTTAACTATAGAGGAAAGACATCAGTTTGGTGGGGAAAAACTGGCTGGCTTTCTTGGACTCCATTAGTTCTTGCAATAGAAACTGATCAGCAAGAAAACAGAGCTGGAATTCATTATCTTAGTAAAGGAGATTCTATAAAAATAGCGTCATTTTTTAACAGCGGAAATGTAAGATGCTATATACAAATCTTCTATGAAAAATTAGATGAAATAGGCATTAGCATGGAAACTCTTCTTGATTCATTAGAAAAAGTTCCTAATTTAAATGAAAAAAATAAAAAAACTCTTGATAAATTAGTAGATGTATTAAATCCTAGTAAGGAAAAAAAAGTTAGCAGTGAAAGCAAAAAACCTGAAGAAAGAAGCAAAGAATTAGAGAAAAGAGTTGAATCACCAACTCCAAAACATAGAAGCTCTGAATTATATAGAGATTAGTTCTAAATTTAATGGGCCCGATCAGATTTGAACTGACGACCTTTGGCTTTCTTAGATATGTAAGTTAGAGTGCCATATAAGACTTGCACAACTTCTGATGAAGTTACAATGCTCTAACCAGGCTAAGCTACGGGCCCAAATCTTTTTAGGAAAAAGCTTCATCAGAAAACAGTGAAGCTCTAAAAAGATAATAGAAAAAGGTTTTGATTTGTTTATAAATTTTATTCTGTTTCTTTTTCTTTGTTTTCTACTGCTTCAAGAGTTTCCTTTGCTTTTCTTTTTAATATAAAAAAGATTAATCCAAAGACTACAATCAAGACAATAAACAGATATAACAGATTCTTCACCATATTATCTTTCTTAAATTGATTTTCTGGAAAGACTTCAAGGTTCTTGTTGGGCCCTATAGGGAGCTGAAACAATATTGAAGCAGATGAACTATTTGAATTCTGGTAAATAATATTTAAATCAGTTTCTCCATCTTTTTCAACATCAACTCTAACAAATTTCTGACTATTTATTTTTGTATAAATAGGAACTTTTAAATCCAGATTATTATCACTTATATTAGTAAAAATAGCAATATCTGCATTTCCCTGGGCAGTTTCCTTTAAAATAATTGTATGCAGAGAATCTTTTAACTTAAATTCAACACGATCACCTTCATTTAAGCCAACTGTATAAGCTGGAGATGTTGTAAAATCTAATCTGAAAGTTTCTCCTGCGCTGACTAGATTAATTGTTAACAATAAAATTATGAATAATGCCAAGCCCTTTTTCATAAGAATTTTAGATTAGAATTATTTTATAAACTTTTTGTATTATTTTTTAAATACTATCTGCGCTTCTCTTTTTTCTATTAAATAGAAATCAAAGAAAACCACTAATATTGCCAAACTTAATGGACCTATGATTATTCCGATTAAACCAAAAATCTGCAAACCACCTAATATTCCCAATAAGGTCAAAACTGGATGCATTTTTGATTTTCTCCCAATAATCATCGGCTTCATAATATTATCAATTGAACCTATTATCAAAGTTCCATAAATTATCAAGCCAACACCATTAAAACTATCACCACCAATTAACTGAATTATTGCCACTGGAAGCCAGATTAAGGCTGAGCCTATGAAAGGGATTAAAGCTGCAAGAAATGTTAAAAAAGTTAAAAACAATGGCGAGTTTATCTGGAAAAAATAATAACCAATTAATGCAGCAATAGCCTGCAAAAAAGCTGCGCCAAGAACTCCGTAAACTGTTGCATATGTTGTATCTGAAAATTTTCTTATTAACTCGTACTTGTATTTTTCCTTTAATGGTAATTCTTTTTTAACAGCATCCACTACTTTTTCTCCGTCTTTAAACAAATAAAATATAATGAAGAACATTACAAAAATATTAATAATTTTTGCAGGAAGAGCTATAATAAAATTATCTGTTCTCTGCAAGATTTCTATTGATAATTTATTTAGGGCATTCTTAATATAGTCAGCTATATCAACATTTTCACTCAAATATTTAAAAAAATATGTGTTTGTAAACTTTTCAACATCCAGATTTATATTTCTTATTAAATAAAATAATCCGGCTGACTCCTTTATTAATGAATTTGCTATAATTAAAATTGGAAATATCAACAAAAATAAAATTAATAATGATATTAATAATGAAGCGAGATTTTTATTTTTAATTAATAATTCTAATCTTTTGTACAAGGGATAAAAAATATATGCAATAACCATGCTGCCTAAAATTGTTGTGAAGAAAGGCCTGATTATTACCAAAGCAATTATAATTATAAGAATAAATGAAGCAAGAAAGAAATACCTAGAGTGGCCTTTAATCTCTATTTTTTCCATAACAAATCTTTTGTTTTAAAAGACAATTTTGTTTATAAATCTTTGTAACGAGCTTTGCATGTGTAATGTCTGGAAATTACTTCGCTTACTCATTTTAGCTTTCTTTAATCATAATTTAATTTTTGAATTCTCTTTTTAGTTTAATAATTAGATTACTCATTGTTTTTTATATAAAACTATTAAAGATTTAATATTTTATTTTAACTTAAAAGCAGTCTGGGGATTTTCCTCATTTTTCAAAAAGTTTCCAGAGTTTTTATGCATAATAGAATTATCGGGCAAAGCCAGTTTAGAGAAAATGTTTATAAAGAATAAAAACACAAAGAAAGATAAAATGGATGTAGCTATTCTATATAGTGGTGGAAAGGATAGTACTTTATCTATAGAATATGCATTAGAGAAAAAATGGAATATTAAATATTTGATTTCTGTAAAACCTAACAGGACTGATTGTTATTTATTTCATTTTGCAACTGTAGAACAAACAAAAAATATGGTTGATATTTTGGGAATAAAACAGGTTTATGCTGCATGTTCAGATGCTGATCCTCAAAAAGAAGCAATAATAGTCAAAGAAATTGTAGAGCAACATCCAGTTGACTCAGTTATTTTGGGTGGTATTGGCTTACAAGAGACCCAAATTAATAGCATTAGAGATGCTTTATTCCCATTAGGAGTTGATGTTTTTGCAACACATGTTGGACATGATCATGTTAAATTAATGAAAGAAATGTTGATTAAAGGATATGATATTATAATTACAGAAGTAGCTGCAGATGGTTTGGGAATGAAATGGCTTGGGGAAAGACTGACTTTAGATAATTTGAAAGATTTTGTGAAAACAGCTGAGAAATATGGATTTCATCCTGGGGGAGAGGGAGGATCTTATAATACATTAGTTGTTGACGGGCCTATTTTCTCAAAAAGATTAGAAATCCTTTCATTTGACAAAGTAATGGAAGGAGAATTTAATGGTTATATAGAAGTAAAGGAATCCAAAGTAATTGACAAATTTATTTCTATCAAGAACTAAGGGCTTTTATTCAAAAGAAAAAGAATTTAATTAATCAAAAAAGGATTATAAAAATAAAAAAATAATTTTTACCCCTAATAATAAGGAGGGGTATAATGTGTTACTGTAAACGTATTTGAGTCAAAAGTTTCTTTATTTGTTGATGTTGATGCTTTAGCTGGTCTTGATACTCTGAAGAAAAAATCTCCTTCATTTAATTCGCTGTTAATTAAATAATTAATAGTATAAGTACCTTCTTCGCAAGCATTTGATGATCTGCATCCAGATCCAGTTAATGTTGCTTTTGCAGCATTAGTGTCTCTTACTCCACCATTTGGCGTATTTCTATATATATACACATTTCTTTCTGCTTCTCCTTTATTTACATTCACAGTTAAAGTAATAACTTTTGTTCCTTTAACCAAATCTTCAAAAGAAAAATAAACATTTGAAGGACTTACTGTTAAAACAACATCTGGTCCACCCTTATTTACTGTCTTTCCTGTCAAAGAACCTGCGAAGTTAAAAGAAAGCATACCGACTAATAATATTAGTACAGCGCCTAAAACAACTTTATTATCTTTCTCCATTTTTTATTAACACCTCACGTTTTTTTAATTACGATGATTCTCCTATCTTTTCTCTTTCTGGCTGAGGCGGCTCTCTTATTGTAAAGTCGCCACAAACATACCCTCTTGATTGTGAATAGTCTCCTTTTCCTTGATTTTCTTGTGCTACCTCATAATCCCATGTACAAACATTATAAATTCCCGAAGGAAGACTTGTTGATAAAGCAAAATTAAAGTTAATTGGATTTTGAGAATCACTTACGCATTTGTAATGCCTGTTATTTCTTTCAGGCTCTTGGTTGCAGACTGTATTTGTACAAGCAACCCTAGAATTATGATCATAAAGACATGCTTTTTCATTAACACCTAATTTACTTGAAATAACTTCGACTGTTATCCTCTGCCCTGGTTCAACTACTTTTGGAGTAACTGTTACAGAAGGCTTATTCAATTGCTTTGTTTGATAACCTGAAATTGAATCTATATTAAAAGACAATAAAGTTACAAAAATTAATAATATAACTGCTACAAGAACTCTATTATTTTTTTCCATCAAATACCCTCCTTTTTTACTATTATAATAGAAATATTTTTATTTAAATACTTTTCTGTAATGGGTCCTGTAATGTAGAGTCCCCAATTTATTTCCCACTTTAACTAACTTGCCTGATATGGCAAGATTAAATAAAAGAAAGTGGAGAAACTAATTAAGCGTAAGAAAAGAGGACTCTCATCTTTACTAATTGCAAAGCAATTAGGGGTGAGCAAGAGAAGAATAAACTAAGTATGGAATAAATATAATTTATTAGGCTCTTTTAATTTAAAGAAGCCTGGCAAATTACTAGAAAGAAAATTAAGTGAAGCAGAACTAAAATCTATTTTCTATTTATATGAAAGTCAAAAATCAGGAGCTAGAATAATAGCAAAACTTCTTAGACTAAGATATAAAATCAAAATAGGAAACAATTTAGTTCATAAAGCATTGCTTGATAATAAAATGGCAATGCTAAATGAAAATAAACAGAAGAGAAGAAAACCTTTGATAAGATATGAAAGAGAACATAGCTTATCAGCTGGACATATGGATTGACATACAGCCAAATGGTGTCCAGATCTCCAAGTTTGTACAGTTATAGATGATTCCAGCAGAAAGATTCTCAGTGCAGTTGAATGTTCAAATGCTAATGAGAAAGAAACAATTAAACTTGTCCAGCAGGTAATAAATGAATATGGGCACATAAGAAAGATAAGAGAAATAATTACAGATCATGGAACACAATTCTTCTGCAATAAGCCAAATGAAGATGGCGAATTAGGAATAAATGAATTTCAGGCGTTTCTTGATGGAGAAAGAATAAAGCATATTCTATGTAAATACAAACATCCACAATCAAATGGAAAACAAGAGAAATGGTTTGACACATATGAAAAACACCTCTTTTAATCTCTAGAGAAATCTAGGGATTTAAGAGGTTTATTAAAAATTATTTACTTACTGAGAGACTGAAATGTGGCTTTAAAAAAAGAGAGGGAAAAATTATTTTTTGCGTTCATAAACACCTATTAAAACTGCTTCTTCCAGAATATGCCCTTTCATAGCTTCCAAAACCTGCTTTTTTGCAGTGCCTTGATTTAAATTCAATTCCACATCTAAAGCAAAGATCTTGAAGAAATATCTATGTTCTTTGTCAGGTGGGCAAGGACCTTGATAAGCAGTTTTATTGTTTGTGTTTATACCTAATTTTCCAGGCTGATTCTGGCCTTCTTCTATTTTTGTTATATTTGGAGGAATATTAAAAACAACCCAATGATCCCACATGCCATCTGCCCTTATTGATTTTGGAACATCTGGATCTTCCATAATTAATACAAGGGATTTTGCTTCTTTTGGAACTCCTGAAATCTCCAATGGCGGAGATATATTTTTACTGTCGCAAGTATATTCTTCTGGTATTTTTTTACCATTTTCAAATTTTGGACTTGTTATTTTCATAATTAATATAATTAGATTTTAGAATATATTAATTTTTTTAAAAAAGAAAAACCAATAGCTTTAAAAAATATATTTATTTGAAAAAACTTATGCTCCTGTAGTCTAGCCCGGTCAAATAAACTTTTTGAGAAAAAGTTTAATCAAAAAGTAATAGACTAGGGACAACGGCCTTTCGCGCCGTGAACCCGCGTTCAAAGTAAGCTTTTTAGAAAAAAGCTTAAGCAAAAAAACTAAAAAGAATATGAAAGTCGCGGCGGGAGCATAAGTACTTTATGTCTCCTTTCAGGGATGTACTAAAAATATACAAGTTTGTTATAAATAAACTTGATTTTAATACGTCCTATGAAAGTTGACAGCTTAAAACAAAAGGAGAAATATCTTAAGTGGAAAGAATCTGCTAAAGATGGAATACCTAATTTAAGCAAGGAAAATTCTGACTTATTTTTAAGATTTTATATGATTGGGAAAATGGACTAAATATTCCGTTAGGAAACAAAAAAGGTGGTCGTAGTCATATTAGACTAAACAGCTTGAAAGACAGGTTAATATTCTTTGACAAAATGTTTAAACAGCATTTTAACATTAATTCTATAATCAATATAACTGAACAACAATTATTTGTTTTCTTTAATAAAATGCGAAGTGGTGAAATAAAGAAAAGTGACGGCAAGGAATACAAAAGTGTTGCTGACTATGTTAAAACATTTAAGACCTTTTGGCATTGGTATATGAAAGTTAATAGAAAAGAAGGTAGAGAAATTATTGACATTACTACTGACCTT
>JAGWAC010000030.1 GCA_018302125.1 Candidatus Woesearchaeota archaeon
GGAAAAGTTTGTTTTTCTGTAAACTCTTTTTTGGTAAATCTATTTTTAAATTATTTTTAAATGGTTTTTTTGATTAAACTTTTTTTAAAAGTTTAAAAAAGAAAAAGAAGCTAGTGCAGTTAAGCACTAGCAAGATTTAGCATAGGGCATGGGGGATGCCCTTTAGCATCTTAAAACCTTCTTGGAGCCGAAGTCAACATATCTATCCCTAAATCTGGACTGATCTTGACTCCAGAGTTTACAAATTTCTTTTTGTCAACTCTTCCAAGGATATATGGCGAATTTACACCTGTAATGATGCTCATTACCCTGATCTTTCCCTTCATGCTTGGGTCAATTCTTGCTCCCAAAATTACATTGGCATCAGGATCTAAAGTTTCAGTGATTAATTCACCAGTTCTGTTAACTTCATCTAATGTTAAATCATCTCCACCTGTAATATGAATCAAAGCACCTGTTGCTCCTTCATAACTTACATCCAATAGTGGGTTTGTCAAAGCTCTTCTTGTCGCTTCCTCTACTCTTGAATCTGTATCACTTTCACCAATACCTACAACTGATACATCTCCATTAGACATAATAGCTTTTACATCTGCATAATCTAGGTTAACTAAAGATGGTACAGCTATTGTCTCTACAATACCTTTGATCATTGTAGAAATTAATTCATTAGCAACAGCAAATGCTTGTTGAATAGGTAAATTGCCTGCTATGCTTGTTAATCTATTGTTGTCAATTACAATTACAGTATCGCTTACTTCTCTCAGCTGTTGCAAAGCAAATTCAGCTTTGTCAACTCTTGCTCTTTCAATATCAAATGGCATTGTTACAGTCCCTATAACAATCGCTCCTTGTTCTCTTGCAAGCTGTGCTACAACTGGTGCAGAACCTGATCCAGTTCCTCCACCTAAACCAGCACATACAAATACCATATCACTTCCTTTTAGAACTTCTTTTAAATCATGCAAACTTTCTTTAGCAGCTTCTCTTCCTTTTTCTGGAAATCCGCCTGCTCCTAAACCTCTTGTTAATTCTTTACCAATTAAAACCCTATAATCAGCACTTGAAATCTGAAGGTGTTGTTTGTCTGTATTTAAAGCAACAACTTCCGCACCCTGAATTCCCTTTTTGTGCAGCCAAGTTACAGTATTGCTTCCACCACCACCACAACCAACAACCTTAATGTTGGCGACTCCAACCTGAACATCATCTAAGCCATATTCTTTGGCTTGTTTTAACGCATTGTTTACAAAACTTTCCATATATCCTCTTCCTCCCCATTTTTTTATTTTTAATCTTAATATATATACTAAACTACAATAATATTTATATTCTAGTTTGTATTTTATCTTTTTTAAGAAATAAATTTGAGTTTAATGATAAATGATTTAAACTCTTTATAGAAAATATAAATCTAATTAAGTGCTAAGAAGTTCGCCAAAACTTCAATGCTGAATTGATTTTAACGCCAATTAAAATCAACAAAGTCTAAAGTTTAATACTAAATGTTATTAATAATTTTATTACTCTTTCTTAATATATAAATATTCTCAGACTTAAAAATATAAATCATAAAATATATTTTCTAGCATAATATTTTTAAACATAAATTATTTATATTCAAAATATAGTTTTTTTATTATGCAAAAAGCAAATCCAGGTGATAAAGTAAAAGTTTTAATAGATTCTCAGGAATTAGAAGGTATTTTCATTCCTTCTCCAAATAATACATTTGTTCTAAAATTAAAAAGCGGTTATAATATTGGTATAGACAAGAAAAAAATAAAAAAAATAGAAGTATTGCAAAAATTCAAGACATCAGAATTAAAATTATCAAAAGTTCAACATAATAAAGATCTAAAAGCAATTTCTATTTTACACACAGGAGGTACAGTCGCAAGTAGTGTATCTTATGAAACTGGTGGTGTAATAGCAAGATTTACTCCTGAAGAAATTTTAACAATGTTTCCTGAACTGCAAAAAATTGCAAATATAAATTCAAGATTAATTAGCAATATGTTCTCTGAGGATATGAACTTTAATCATTATAATATAATTGCAAAAGAAATTGAAAAAGAATTAAAAAATGGTGTTGATGGCATAATAATAACTCATGGTACAGATACTCTTGGGTTTACAGCAGCAGCATTAACATTTATCTTAGAAAATTTGCCTATTCCAGTAATTTTAGTAGGTTCACAAAGAAGTTCAGACAGAGGAAGTACAGATGCTAAATTAAATTTATTATCAGCAGCTCAATTTATTGCAAAAACAGATTTTCAAGGTGTTGCAATTTGCATGCATGAGTCAATGAATGATGATTCTTGTTTGATAATGCCTTCTTTAAAAACAAGGAAAATGCATTCATCAGCTAGAAATGCCTTTAAAGTTGTTAATGATAATGCAATTGCAAGAGTAGACCAGAATGGAAATATTACTTTCTTAAAACAGCATCCAAAAAAAGAAGAAAAAAAACTAACTTTAAAATTATTTAACCCTAAATTAAAAATCGGAATTTTAAAAGCTCATCCAAATATGTCAGCAAAAGAGATTTCAAATTATTCTAGTTTTGATGGTTTAATCTTGGAAGGTTATGGATTGGCAGGAAATTTCCCAATAAATAAAATAGATAAATTTACATCAGAAAATGAAAAAATTTACAATGAATTAAAAAAATTAGCGAAAAAAAATCCTTTGGTTGCAACTTCTCAAACAATTTACGGTAGAGTTAACATGAATGTTTACTCAACAGGAAGATTATTGCAGGAAGCTGGAATAACTGGTCATAATTTGGATGTGCTAACAGAAACAGCTTTCATTAAACTTGCTTGGTTATTAAGTAATTACCCCAAAAACAGAATAAAAGAACTGTTTAATGAAAATTTACGTGGTGAAATATCAAAAAGAACAGAGCCAGATTTTGCAGATAACTAATATTTTATCGGTTTAGCATCTCTTTCTAGATCTTGGGCAAATTCTTTTGCAGATTTATATTCTCCTTTCTCTGCTTGTTGTTTCAAGATTTCATAAAAACTATCCCCTATAAAAGTCTCTGTATGTTCACACCTATAACCATGCACTTCCATAACAACAAATCTTCCTTTTGAAAATCCTAATTTTCTTTCTCTAAATTCATTTTGCTCTATTTTAGTTATAAATTCTAAATTATACATTCTTTTTAATTCAGAATCATTCAAAGACCCACTGCCTGTCCCACCACCCATAAAATATCTAAAAAAATAATAATATAAAAGCATTTGTATATTCTAATAATATGTTAACAGCAAAAGAAATGATAGATAAAATAAAGTGGTCAAATAAATTCAACCCAGAAGATATTACATTAACTTATTTTGACAGAATTTTAAATGAAAATATAATAATAACATATAAAGAAGCAAAAATAGAAGATAACTTTATATTTATTGAAAAAGATAATAAAATATCAGAAATCCCTTTGCATAGGCTGAGGGAAATAAAAAATAAAGGTATAATCATATGGTCAAGAAAAAAATAAAAGAGGTTCCTAGTTCACTAAGAACTTGGTTTTTAATTCATTTTATTGTTGATTATTTATTCGGTATTCCGTTATTATTTTTTCCAGAAGCATTTCTAAGATTTTGCGGTCTTCCAGTAAATGACTTATTGCCTTTAAGATTAGTTGGTGCGGCTCTTTTGGCAATTGGTGGTGTTTCTTATTTGAATAATAAGTCAGGATTTGAAACTTATAATTCCTTATTAAATCTAAAAATAATCTGGTCAGTTTTAGCTGTTTTAGGAATTTTAGTAACAATGTCACAAGGCTATCCCTCAAAAGGATGGCTATTCTTCTTTATATTTTTAGTATTCTCTCTAATTTGGACATATTACAAATTAAAAATAAACAATATATTTAAACTAAAATAAACTTGCTCTGATATGCTAAATTATAAAGAATTAGGTTTGCGTATTGGATTAGAGATTCATAGAGAGATGAATACCCATAAGCTTTTTTGTCAATGTCCTTCTATATTATCTGATGAAACTGATTTTGAAATAAAAAGAAGACTACATTCTGTTAAAAGCGAATTAGGCGAAGAAGACATAGTTGCTAAATATGAAATGAATAAAAATAAATATGCGATATATAAATGGAACAAAAAACTAGCATGTCTTGTTGAAACTGATGAGGAGCCCCCCCATGAAGTAAATAAAGAGGCATTAATTACAGCCCTAATTACATCCAAATTATTAAATTGCAAAATAATAGACGAAATTCAATTTATGAGAAAGCAAGTTCTCGATTTAAGTAATACTTCTGGATTCCAAAGAACCGGTCTTATATCTATAAAAGGTTTTATAGAAACTTCAAAAGGGAGGGTTAATATAGAGACAGTATGCCTAGAAGAAGATTCAGCAAGAAAGATTAAAAATGAAGAAGATTATGTTATTTATAATTTAGATAGATTAGGAATTCCTTTAATTGAAATAGCAACAGATTCTAGTATTAAAGATCCCGAACATGCAAAAGAAGTAGCAGAATATTTAGGGATGGTATTAAAATCTACTGGAAGATTTAAATCCGGTATAGGAAGTATAAGACAGGATGTTAATGTCAGTATTAAAGGACATCCAAGAGTAGAATTAAAAGGTTTCCAGGATTTAAGAAGAATACCAAAAACAGTTGATAATGAAATTCATAGACAATTAGAAAATTTAAAATCAAAAAGAGAAATAAAATCAGAAGTAAGAAAAGTAGAGCCTGATTTCTCTTCAACATATTTAAGGCCAATGCCAACAGGAAGTAGAATGTATCCAGAAACAGACATTCCACCAGTAAAAATTACAAAAGAGTTATTGTCTGAAATTAAAATCCCGGAATTAATAACAGAAAAAGCAGTTAATATTGAAAAGAAATATAATTTAAATCCTGTTTTGGCAAGGGAAATTCTAAAATTAAATATTCCTTTTGATTATTATGCTGAAAAATATTCTATAAATCCGAATTTAATTGCTGAAGTATTAATTGAAATTCCTAAAGAATTAAAATCCAGGTTTAATGTAGATCCAAAAAAAATTTCAGGAAAAGACTTTGAATTTGTTTTTGAGCATTTAGAAAGCAAAGCAATTAACAGGGAAGCTGTAAAAGATATTTTATTGGATATAGCTCAAGGAAAACACATTGATTTAAACAAATACAAGCAACTAGATACAAAAGAAATTGAAAATAAATTAAAAGAAATAATAGCAAAAAATAAAGGAGCGTCATTTTCAGCTTTGATGGGCGAAGCAATGAAAGAATTCAAAGGCAAAGTCTCGGGAAAACAAATATCCGATTTATTAAATAAATTGTTAAAATAATTTCAACTGAATTATGATAGTTTTCAAGAATTTGGGTAAAAAGGAAATAAATTCTAGCGGGACAATTATATTTGACAGCAGAACAATAAAAAGATTAAAAGCGAATTCTGAATTGCTTAGAAAAGAAGAAGTTTACCAGGCAATATTTTATCCAGATGATATGCTGATAAATAATTTTTATTTTAAACATGTTAAAAAGAATTCTAGAGATCCCGAGTTTACAATATTAGTAACTGAGCAAGGTAAAGAACCAACATTAAAAGAATGTGAAGAATTAATTAGAATAGCTTTAATAAGTAAATGGAAAACTAAATCTTCATTCTTTTTTAAAACTTATTATGAAATAGACATCCCAAAAGTTAATAATAAAAAATATTTTACATGTATTTATAACTCAGTAACTGATAGGTATTCTAAATTAGTTGATGGAGTATTTAGAATCGATAAAGAACCAAAGAAAATAAAATTAAAAGAACTACCAAAGAAAGAAAAAGAAGAGTGTGAAAAATTTAAGAAGAATAATTATTTACATCCAGAAATATTATTTATTGAACACCTTATTGTTGCTTTGGCGGATAAACTCTAAAAGGAATTTTTTTCTTTACAAATTCAGTATATTCCCAGGATAAAACTCTGCTTATTGTGTCGCTGAAAACATCAAATATATCATCCCAATTTTCTTGAGCAAATTTATTTTCAGCTATTTGTTTTTCTATTTCTTTTTGGATAGGGTCATCGTACCAAAAAGCACCACGATCATAACAATAGATTGGCTGGTCTTCTTTAAAGTCGTGATGTGGATTCCAATATGTTTTAAATTTTCGTACTCCTTTTCTTAAACCTATAAGACTTTCTTTTTTAATTTCTGCTGTAAATTCAAGCCCGTCATCTGTTACAAACCCTAACTCTTTGTCGTTTTCTACAAACTGGTGATTAATAAAATCTTCTTGGTCTTTGAGTTCTTCTTCTAAAGTAAACTTTTTAGCTTCCATTAATTCTGTCTTAAGTAACTCAACCATATAAATTTTCTTTTAATGGCTACTATTTAAACTTTTCTGTTTTTATCACTTATATGTGGTATTAAATTAAAAGCAGTTTATTTATTAATGCAAGAAAAAGGTAAAAAGTAAAAAATAAGCTAAATTACTAAAATGAGTACAATAGAAAAAGCAAAAATAGGTGTAGGTGTTGGAGTATTAATTCTAAAAAATAACAAAATATTGTTAGGTAAAAGGCATCACGACCCTAAAAAAGTAAATAGTGCTTTGCATGGAGAGGGAACTTGGACAATGCCTGGCGGAAAGCTGGAATTTAAGGAAAATTTTGAAGATACAGCAGCCAGAGAATTATTTGAAGAAACAAGTATGAAAGCAAAATCCCTAAAATTTATTTCAATTGCAAATGATAAAGTAGAAGATGCGCATTTTGTCACAATTGGTATGCTTTGTGATGATTTTGAAGGCTTACCTCTAGTAATGGAACCAGATAAAATAACAGAATGGAAATGGTTTAATTTAAATGATCTTCCAAAACCAATGTTTTTTCCAAGCTCAAGAATTCTTGAAAATTATTTAGAAAAAAGAGTTTACAAAAAACATACCTAAAAACTTATAAATTAACTATATAGCAATTAATTGTAATGGAGCGTTCATTTATATCAGAATTAACAGAAAAAGAAAATAACAAAAAAGTCCTAATAAAAGGATGGGTTTCTGAAATAAGATCCTTAGGTAAAGTTCAATTTATTGTACTAAGAGATAAAACAGATTCTATTCAATGCGTAGTTCATAAAGATGAAATTAAATCCGACTTATTTAATAAAATACCAAAAATATCAATAGAGTCAGTTCTTGAAATAGAAGGTAAATTAAAGACAAGCAAGCAGGCAAAAAAGGGTTTTGAAATAACAATAGAAGATTTAAATATTTTATCTGAATCATTAACACCCCTGCCAATTGACACTTCTGAAAAATCAAAAACAATGATTGATAAAAGACTAGATTATAGATTCTTAGATTTAAGAAGACCTCAAATAAATGCAATTTTTAAAACAAGATCTAAAGTTTTCAATATAGTTTCAAATTTTTTCGATTCTAAAGGTTTCTATTCAATTAACACTCCCAAAATAACAGCTGCTGGTGTTGAATCAGGAGCAGAACAATTTAGTATAGACTATTTTGGCAAAGAAGCTTTCTTAACTCAAAGTCCTCAAGTTTACAAGCAGATGTTTGTAGTTGCTGGATTAGAAAGAGTATATGAAATTGGAGAAGTTTTCAGAGCAGAAAAATCCCATACAACAAGACATCTTACAGAATTTACTGGTATTGATCTGGAAATGGGTTTCATAAAAGATGAAAATGATGTAATGAACGTTCTTGAAGAACTAATGAAATATCTTCTAAAAGAAGTAAAAGAAAAATGCAAAAACGAATTAGAATTATTAAATGTAAAAATTGATGTTCCTAAAAAAATTCCAAGAATAACATTAGAAGAAGCAAAGAAATTAGTTGAGAAAAAAGGAAAGAAAGTAAAGGAAAATGAAGACTTGGATGCAGAAGGAGAAAAACTAATTAGTGAAATAATAAAAGAAAAATATGATTCTGATTTTGTTTTTATAACATTATATCCTTGGGAGAAAAAGCCTTTTTATCATATGAGAGATCCTAAAAACAAAAAAGTCACAAAATCCTTTGATTTAGTTTACAAAGGAGTAGAAATTTCTTCAGGATCACAAAGAGAACATAACTATAATGTATTAAAAGAACAATCTAAAGAAAAAGGCATTGATATTGATAAAATGTCTTTCTATGCTGATATTTTCAAATATGGAGCTCCTCCACATGGTGGAGCAGGAATTGGTTTTGATAGATTAATTCAAAGAATGTTAAATCTAGAAAATGTAAGAGAAGCAATTTTGCTGCCTCGCGATCCTGAGCGTCTTACACCTTAAATATGATTAAAATAACTTATTTTGTTCATGGAACAACTACAGATAATGAACAAGATTTAGCCACTGGTTGGCTTCCTGGAAAATTATCCGAACTCGGAATAAAACAAGCCGAAGAATTAGGTAAACTTGTTGCCGATAAAAAATTTGATGTTGTATTTTGTTCTGACTTGAAACGCGCTGTAGATTCTGCAAATTTGGGGTTTAGTAAAAAATACAAAATTATTTCAGATAAAAGATTAAGAGAATGCAATTATGGGGATTTTAATGGAAAACCAGCTGAGAAATTTAAAAATAAATTAAATGAATTTATTGACAAACCATTTCCAAATGGAGAAAGTTATAAAGATGTTGAAAAGAGAATTGCTGGGTTTTTTGATTTCTTAAAGAAAAATTATAAAGATAAACACGTTGCTATTGTTGCTCATCAAGGTCCACAATTAGCTTTAGATGTTTTATTAAAAAGAAGAACTTGGAAACAAGCCATTAAAGAAGATTGGAGAAATAAAAAAGCTTGGCAACCAGGATGGGAATATCTATTGAACTAAGAAACAATTTCCATTGGTAAATTTATTTTTATATCTTCAAGATTTTTAGTTATTTTTTTAAAATTAAGAATTTCTATGCTCTTTAATTCATTAGATTTTTCATCTTTTCTAATAAAAATTCCAGGTTCTATTTCTGTTGCAATGCATTTTGTATTTTTGCCTAAAAAAATCTCAAGAAAATCTCCTTCTTCATCATAACTAATGGATATATCTGAATTCATTAAAAAAGGCAATCTAATCTCTTTTTGTTTTTTAATTTTAGATATAAATCCCACAATATTTATTCCTACGGCACTTTCTTTTTCATCAATTCTCTCGAAAATTCCGTTTCCCAAATCATCAAGAGGTCCGTTACTATATTTCCCAATATTTATCTCTAAATAATCTCCTTCTTCATCATAATAAAAATAAATTCGAGTCATTTTAAATTTCTTACATAGTAGGCAGTTATTATAAAGCCTTCTCCGTTTAAATATTTTACCGCAATTAAGAGGTATTGATTTAATTCTTTATAATAACGAAAATAAAGATGTTTTCTGGATTCAGGTATTATCTTATTAGGTTTACTTAAGGTTTCTTTAATTTTATCTAAACTATTATGCATATATGGGTGTTTTTGTATATGTAGCAGTCTTTCCTTTGTTAAATAAATTTTTCTTCCGCTTTTATCAATAGTTTCAAATATTCTCATTAAATTAAATTTTTGATTAATCATTTAAATAATTTACTTGAAAATGTCCGCAAAGTTTTCGCAATTATGAAAAGAAAGCGAAATTCTTGAAAAAATTTCAGAAATAAGAAATAGTTTCCGGAGAATAGATAACTTTTAAAATCAAAGTAAATACTATTTTTTATGAAAAAATTAATCTTAATTTTATTTGTATTGTCTTTATTAATATCAGGTTGTAAAACTGAGGAGAAGAAAATGAACAGCACAGTCTTATTGGAAACATCAATGGGAAATATTAAAATAGAATTATTTGAAGATACAATGCCAGTTACAGCAGGAAATTTCAAAAAACTAGTTGAACAAAAATTCTATGATGACGTAATTTTTCACAGGGTAATTCCTAATTTCATGATTCAGGGTGGTGATCCTACTGGAACAGGAAGGGGCGGTCCAGGTTACACAATAAAAGACGAATTCACAAAAAACAATAAAAATAATCGTGGAACAATTTCAATGGCTAATGCCGGCCCAAACACAGGCGGAAGCCAGTTCTTCATTAACACAGTTGATAATAACTTCCTGGATACAAAGCACCCAGTTTTTGGAAAAGTAACTGAAGGAATGGATGTTGTAGATAAAATAAGTAATGTAAAAAGAGATGCAAATGACAAGCCATTGGAAGATGCAGTAATTAAGAGAGCAATTATTGTTTAGATTTTTTCATATCTTCAACAACTTTCTTGAACCATTCTATTTGCTTCCCGCTTAATTTCCCAAATCTTAAATAGCTAGATTTAATATTTCTTAAAAATAAGCTTTCTCTATAAAATTCTTCAGGAATATCAAACATTTTTTTCATTTTAGGATCTTTTATTTCTCCTTGCAGATCTTCTTTTTGACAGTCATAACAAATGGCAAATTTAGTTTTAGAAGTAACTAATACCATATTTTTCTTGCATTTCTGGCATAATTGCTTGAATCTTACCATTTTATAGTATGTATTTAAATATAATTAAATAATATATAATTTAAAAAACTTTGGAGGTGTATATTAATGTTTTCAGGATGTAAAAAATGCAGAATGACTACTTCTGTTCTGTTGCTGGCATTAGGTGTTCTGTTTTTATTAAGAGACCTAAATGTTTGGGATTTCTGGAATGTTCAATGGTGGACTGCACTATTCTTGTTAATGGGTTTATGTGGTCTTGCTATGCACACATGTTCAGATTGCTGTGCAACAATGCCGGAATCTAAAAAAAGAAGGTAATCCTTCTTTTTTATTTTTAATAATATAAAGAAAATCCCTTTCTTTCTAAATAATCCATTAATTTTATCGTAAATTTGCCTTGGTCTTTTATTAATTCTTGTTCATTATTCGGAGAAGTAGTTACCGGCGGAACAATAGATGCTTTATGATATTTTTTATCATTTTCATTTCCTTCCTCTATTTCTAAAACTGCAGAGAAAGTAACATCCATTTTTCCTTTTTTCCCTTTCATTAATAATATTTTAATTAGTCCTGCCAAGTCTCTTTTTTTGTTCTCTACTATAATTGCTCCAATTTCTCTTTGTTTTGATCTTCCCATTTTTCAGAATTCCTTAAAGAAGATATATAAATCTTGTGACTCTTATATTTAAAAAAAATAGATTTTCTGACATATTTGGTTATTTTTTGCTATTTTATTTGATTTTTTCCAAAATCGTTTTCTCAATTAATTTAGCATCAGCTTTGTCCTTAGCTTCTTTTAAAACCTGCCCTATTAAAAAATGCAGTGCTTTTGAATTTCCTTTTTTATAATCTTCAATTGCTGTTTTTACCAATTCCTTTGTATTTTTTTTGCTAAATATCAATTTTCTCAATAACAAATCAGACATTCTCACAGTTAATTCATTTTTCTCTATCATCTTTAAAAGATCAATAAAATTCTCGGTTGTCAATTTTGTTTCTTTTAATTTTAAATTATTATAATTCAAGACTTTCTTCAATGTAATTGTAATTAGTCTAATAACTAAATCCTTGGCAGATTTTTTGGTGCCCTCTTCAAATAAATCGCAAATTTCTTTTTCAGAAACTAAAATATTGGCAGTATCTTCATTTATCATATATTGCTTAATCAACCTGTTTATTTTTGCACCGGGCAATTCAGGGATATCTTCTTTAATTTTTTTAATTAATTTTTCATCTATTACTAATTTAGGTAAATCAGG
>JAGWAC010000017.1 GCA_018302125.1 Candidatus Woesearchaeota archaeon
AGAAAGAGAAGGTTCTTTTAATACAGCTATAGATGTTGCTCTTTTAGAAAGTGTAGGCAATAATGAAAGCAAACCAGCTATAGTAATGACTGAATGGAAGCCAACAGTATCATTAGGAAATTCTCAAAGCTATTTTTTAGATGTTGATGAAAAAGCTTGTAAAAAACATAATGTTCAAGTTGTAAGAAGAAGATCTGGCGGACAAGCTGTTTTTTTAGACAACAATTATTTTGTATTTTCAGTTATTGCGAAACCAGATATGTTTCCAAAAGACCTTACTTTACTAAGAAAATGGTTCTGTAACATGGTTGTAGAAATGCTTACTGATTATGATGTTCCAGTTGAGTTTTATCAACCAGATAATATAGTGATAAGAAACGGAGATAAGTTTAGAACAATCGGGAATTCTGGGCAAGTTATTACTAGTAAAGCTATTGCTGTACATGGATCTGTTAGATATTCTTTAAAAAATCTTGATGTTATGACAGATGTATTAAAAGTAAATGGTCAAAAACTTCAGCAATTTGAAGACGAAATCAAGGATATTCTGGGGGATGTTACTAGTCATAACCCAAATATTGCAAAAAAAGATTTGAAAACTGCTTTTGTAACTCATTTTGCAGGAAAGTATTCTGCTAAATATATTAGAGATAATTTAAAAGATTCTGAGATTGATAAAATAAATGCAATTGCTTCAGATTTAACTAAGAATGTTGCTCGAGAAGACAGATATAAATCAAGAGGGGTTTGTTACTTTTTCTTAAATGGGCAAAATTTAGTACCTTCTCTTCAACAATTTCTTCCTTATAATACACCAAGTCTTTGGCAAGAATCAGTTGTTCAAATTGAAAGGGATGAAAATGGTATTTGAATTTAAATTTCCAGACATTGGAGAAGGAATTTATGAAGGTGAGATAGTTAAATGGTTAGTTAAATTAGGTGATATTGTAAAAGAAGATCAGCTTTTGGTTGAAATGCAGACTGACAAAGCTGTTGTTGAAATTCCAAGCCCAAGAGCAGGCAAAATATTAAAATTGAATTTTAAAGATGGAGATACTGTAAAAGTAGGAGAAGTTCTTGTTTTAATTGAAGAAAAAGAAGGCTTTAAAAAAGATAAGGGGGCTGTTGTTGGACAATTAGATGAAGAAATTACTGAAAAAAAAGAAACAGAAAAAATTGCTATAAGACAAAGCTTTTTAGAAAAAAGCTTTGTCAAAAATGATAATTTATTAGCTACTCCTAAAACAAGAGCTTTAGCTAGTAAATTAGGTGTTGATATTAAATTAATGAAAGGATCTGGGAAAAATGGAATGATTTTGGATGATGATGTTATAAATTTTAGTAAAGGAAAAAAATCTCTTGAATTAACCCAAGTTTCTAGTACAAAACCAGGAATTAAAATAACCAAAAAATATGATTTTTACGGCTATGTTGACAGAGTTTCACTAAAGGGAATTAGAAAAACAATAGCTGAACATATGTTTACATCTTATTCAAAAATACCGCACGTAATACATATGGATGTTGCTGATGTTACACATTTATCAGAAATCAGAGAAAAAGAAAAGAAAAAATTAGAAAAAGAAAAAATAAAATTAACTTATTTGCCTTTTATTATTAAAGCAGTTATAAGTGCCTTGAAAGAACACCCTTACTTAAATTCTACATTAGATGAAGAAAACCAAGATATAGTTTTAAAGAAATATTATAATATTGGAATTGCAGTTGATACTCAAGAAGGATTAATGGTTCCTGTTATTAAAGGAGCAGACAAAAAGAAAATTTCTGATTTAGCAAGAGAGATTTCCAGTTTAAGTAATTTAGCAAGAGAAAGAAAAATTGATTTAAGTGACTTAAAAGGGGGAACATTTACAATTACAAATATCGGCAGTCTGGGTGGAACTTTTGCTGCTCCAATTATAAATTATCCAGAATGTGCAATATTGGCATTAGGAAGAATTCAAGATTCTGTTTTAGCAATTGATGGAAAGATTCAAATAAGAAAAATAATGCCTTTTTCATTAGCTTTTGACCATAGGATTATTGATGGGGCAGAAGGAGCAAAATTTGCAAACAAAATAAAAAATGCACTAGAAAATCCAGATTCTTTAAATTAAATATTGTTAATTTTTTCATCATATTTATATAGTAAAATAAATATATATCTTTTAGAAAAAGGAGGTTAGATTTATGGTTACAAAAAGGAAAATGAGTGGTGGTATGTGTTCTTGTCCATGCCACAAAGGTAAAAAATTTGGCAAGGGATTATTTTTAGTTTTATTAGGTTTAGTATTCCTATTAAATAATTTAGAAAGATTAAGTGATAAAGCAACAGATATATTATGGCCTTTATTAGTATTATTATTTGGTTTAGGTTTATTAGTAAAGGGATGTTGTAAATGCTGTTCTGATGCTTATTGCTAATAAGAAGTTTTATAACTTATTTCTTTTTCTTTTTTATAATGGAAGCGATTGGAGGGCAAGCATTAATTGAAGGCGTTCTTATGAGGAACAAGAATCAAATAGGGATTGCTGTGAGGAAGAAGAATGGAAAAATAAAAACAGAAAAACAAGTTTTTAATTTTTTTAATAAATTTAGGAAAATTCCTTTTTTAAGGGGAATATTTGTTTTGATTGAAACTTTATATATAGGAACTAAGGCTTTGATTTATTCTGCAAATGAGGCTGCTGATGAAGGAGAGGAAGTAAGTAAAAAAGAGATATTTTTCAGCATCTTATTTTCATTTATTTTTGCAATTGCGTTTTTTGTTTTATTACCATTATATTTAACTAAAATTTTTGTAAGTGGGGGAATTTTGTTTAATATTATTGACGGTTTATTGAGAGTTTTAGTTTTTGTCTTATATGTAATTGGAATTTCTTTTATGAAAGATATAAAAAGAGTTTTCCAATATCATGGTGCTGAACACATGGCAGTTCATTGCTATGAACACAAGAAAAAATTAACTGTTAAAAATTGCAAAGAATATTCTACTGCACATGTAAGATGCGGAACTAATTTCTTGTTTATTGTATTAATTTTAAGCATTATTGTATTTTCTTTTATAATTAGCGAGAATTTTATTAATAAGATATTATCGAGAATTTTATTAATACCAGTAATAGCTTCTTTGTCTTATGAATTTCTAAAATTAAGTGCTAAATTTGGGGATTTTTTCTTAATCAGGTTATTAACAAAACCCGGGTTATGGCTGCAGAAAATTACAACAAGAGAGCCAGATAACAAACAAATAGAAGTGGCTATTTCAGCTTTAAAATTAGTTTTAAAATAATCATTTTAATTCTTCTATTTTTCGAAGCAATCTAACTAACCCTTTTTTTGTATCTTCAGGCAAACCTTCTGATTCTATAATAATTGCTCTGTATTTTAGTAATTCTTTTGGTTGTTTCAAATCCTCTAAAGTATCAGTGCTTGGATTATAGTTAGCACCACTTAACATTTCATCTTTAACATTTTCCAATTCCAAACCAAAATCTTCCTCTCCATCAGAAGGACTAATACCATAAAAAGAAGTTAATATTAGACCATTCATTCCTGTAAAAGTGTATGCTTCCAATGTTTTCTTCCATTTCTCCATAAAATTTATTAAATAATATTAATTTAAATATTAATCTAAATTCGAGAATATATTTCTAAAATGAGAAAATTTCCAAAATTAAAAAGCAAGGCAATACTCAGCCCAATGGCTGGTATAACTGATGTAATATTTAGAAAATTAGCTAAAAAATATGGTGCTGGATTAACTTATACTGAATTTGTAAGCAGCGCCGGGATTGTAAGGAAAAATGATACTGCTTTGAAGATGATAGAGACTGATTTAGAAGAACATCCAGTTGGAATACAATTATATGGAAATGATATTAATGAAGTTATTGAAGCTGCTAAATTAGTTGAAAATGATTTTGATATAATTGATGTAAATTGCGGGTGTCCTGCTTGGAAAGTTATCAAAACTGGGGCTGGAAGCGCTATGTTAAATGACAAGAATAAAATTGGGAAATTCATAAACAAACTAGCTTCATCCATAAAAAAACCCATTACATTGAAAATAAGAACTGGAATCAATAATAAAAAAATAAATGCAGTTGAAATTGCAAAAGAAGCAGAAAATTCAGGAGCTGCTGCAATTGCTGTTCACGGAAGAACACAACAGCAAGGGTATAGCGGAAAGGCTAACTGGGAAATAATTTCTAAAGTAAAAGAAGCTGTTAATATTCCAGTTATAGGGAATGGCGATGTATTCTCTCCTGAAATTTTTAAAGAAAAAATGGAAGAAAGCAATGTTGATTATATTATGATAGCTAGGGGAGCTATTGGAAATCCATTTATCTTTAAACAGATAAATGATTATTTAAAAAAAGGAGAATACGATAATAAAAATCCTATTGAGCAGTTTAAAGAATATCTGATTATTGCTGAAAAGCCTGATCTTAATTTCAATCAAATAAAAACTCATGCAATCAGTTTTACAAAAGGGATTGAAAATGCAGCCAAAACAAGAGATTTATTGTCGAAATGCAAAACCTTAGAAAAAATTAGAAAAACATTAAACATTTAAATCTTTTTTTGAGGATCAGAACTTAAGATTAAACTTACAGAACATAATAATAAGGTCTCCCTCTTATCATATCCAGAATCAATTATTAGTTTACCCATATCAGCTGGATTACCTGCTGAAATATAAGCAAATGTTGACATAAAAGAAAAGCTAAAATAAATATAAAAAAATTCGTATTCTCAAATATATAATTGTTTAAATATAAAAACTTGCTTTATTTATTTTATGGATAGGGGAGAATTCAAGGTACCGAGAGCCGGGAGTGCGATATTGGTAGAACATAATGGAAAATATTTACTAGGCAAAAGAAACAAAAAAAATTACTCGGGTTTTTGGGTTATTCCTGGTGGCAAAGTTGAATGGGGAGAAACTTTAGAACAAGCTGGAACAAGAGAATTTAAAGAAGAAACAAATTTGGATATTGAAATTATTAAATTTATAACATGGAAGCAAATAATAAATACAAAAGAGGATTATCATAGATATGTTTTCTTTTTCTTGGGAAAGTTAAAAAATGATAATTTTGAGATTAAAACTAATGATGATGTAAGCGAAGTGAAATTTTTTTCTATAGACGAATTAAAGAAATTAGAGCCTTTAGCTAAAAGTGCAAAGCAAATATTTAAATTTCTTGAATTATGGTAAGATTTTTAATTTAAAATTAATATAGATAGACTTAAAAATAGTCAGAAAAGTTTTTTTCTTATGAAATATAAAGTCGGAGATACAGGGAAACTATTAAGCAGGGTTTTAGATCGGGGAGTTTTAAATTGCTCTCCAGATGAGGCAGCCAAGGTTTTAGCTGCTTTCTTTGATGGGGATGACAATCAACCACAAGCTAGGAAATCTTTAGAAGATATTTTTATTCAAGAGATAATAGTTGAAATTCCTGATTCTTCACAAAGAATGGATTTAGATTTATTAAGAAAGCTAAATGATCATAATTACAAAAACGTAACTAGACTTGTAAATATTATTAGAAGATTTATTTACAGGAAAAGAGGAGAAAGAGAGGTTTTTGAAATTTTTGATGAGATACCAAGTGAAATAGATGCTGCTAGTTTGTATTTTCTTTCAAAAAAGTCAGCAGATTCAGGAGCAGTTGCAAAACCATGGGAATATGAAAGGTTTTTAGGAAAAGTAGGTTTTGATTTGTTAAAAAGATATTTAAAAGTCAGAGAAATAATTAACTAGTTTCTTTATAATCATTTCTGAACAAGAAAACTCAGGATTTTTAAGCCTGAGATGAATTGCGAATTCTGAAAATCTTTCAGTAAATCAGGAAAATTTCCGAGAAATCCAAAAATCTTACGTCGCGTTTTATGAGTTACATATCTAACTTACTTTACAATTAAAATAAAAGATTAAATATTTTAAAGTATTTATTAATTACAATGAGTAATCTAATTTATAAAATTTGAAAGAGAAAAAAAGAGATTAGATTATGATGCCGGAAAAGTAGGAAAAAATTAATGCTTCAATTAAAAGAAGAATTGATTGAGAGACAAGTTTCTTTCAATCAATGGGCATCAGATGAACATGCCTTAACAGCAGATGACTATCCTTAAAAGATATGAGTGCTGAAACTCAGAGAGCGTTTTTAAATAGACACTCAGTGGCTTTAGTCCTAAGTAATTCACATTGTTTAGTAAACCTTTAATTACAGGATTTCTCAAAAAAAATAATCAAAAATATAAATTTATAAAGGATTTTATTTGATTTCTAAGAATGAGAAAAATGGCTGTTATTGTTGAAAAGAGCAAATGCCACCCTGATAGATGCCAGCACGAATGCATGAAATTTGATCCAGTTAACAGGTCTGGGGGGGTGGGATTTCACTTAAGTGAAGACGGAAAAGCAGCTATTGATGAGAAAATAGTAAATGAGATGCATAAAATATGCACAAAAAAATGTCCTTTTTCTGCTATTTCAATTGTTAATCTGCCTGAGCAATTAAAAGAAGAACCAATTCACAGATATGGAAATAATGAATTTATGTTATATGGTTTACCAATTTTTAAGGAAAATAAAGTAGTTGGTATTTTGGGGAGAAATGGTATTGGTAAAAGTACAGCCTTGAATATTTTATCTGGTGGATTAGTACCTAATTTAGGAAAATACAAAGATAAAGCAAAAGAAGAAGAAGTAATTCAGAATTATTCAAAAGTAAGTTTGGGAAATTATTTTAAAAAACTTTATGACAAAAAAATTAAATTTTCCTACAAACCACAGAGGGTTGAATTATTAGGAAGAAAATACAATGGAAAAGTTATTGATTTATTAAAACGTGTTGATGAAAAAAATAAGAGTGAAAGATTAATTGCAGAATTTGAATTAGACAAGATAAAGAACAGGGATGTAAAGGATTTAAGCGGCGGGGAATTACAAAAGGTCGCTATTATAGCTGCTTCTGTAAAAAAAGCAGATTATTATTTTTTTGATGAACCTTCTTCTTTTTGTGACATAAAAAACAGAATAAGAATGGCTAAGTTAATAAAAGAATTGGGGAAAAATTCAAATGTAATTGTTATTGATCATGATTTAACAACACTGGACTTTGTTTCTGATGAAATTCAGATTGTTTATGGTGAGCCTGGAGCTTATGGTATTTTTTCACAGAGTAAAGGAATTAACAGAGCAATTAATGAATATTTGGAAGGAAATCTAAAAGAAGAAAATATCAGATATAGAAATTTCAGCATTAATTTTAAACCTTTAACACAGAGAAGAGAATTTACTAAAGAGATTTTTTTAGAGATTCCTAAAATTCAAAAATCATTTAATGGTTTTAATTTAAATGTAAATGGTTTTAATTTGCACAAAGGACAAGTAGTGGCTATTATGGGTGCAAATGGATTGGGAAAAAGCACTTTCTTGAATATAATAGCTGGAAAATTAAAAGCAGACAATACTGATTTTAAATTCAGGAATACATCTTATAAGGAACAGGATTTAGAAAATTCTGATCTATGCGTAAAAGATTATTTGAAGAATAAAAGCAAGACATTATTTTCTGACAAATGGCTTAATACTTTATTAATAGAAAAATTAGGTTTAGAAAGATTATATGAAGAAGAAATAAAACATTTATCTGGCGGGGAATTACAGAAAATTAATATTGTTGGGGCTTTGGCAAAAGACGCTGAATTGATATTGATGGATGAACCAAGTGCTTTTATTGATGTAGAAGACAGATTAAAAATAGCTGAAATAATAAAGGATTTTGCAGTAAGAAAGGAAATTTGTGCTATTATTGTAGATCATGATATTCAGTTTATAGATTATTTGGCTGATTCTTTATTAGTATTTGAAGGGGAATCAGGAAAAAGAGGGAAAGTATTTGGACCTTTTGACAAAAACGATGGCATAAATAGAATATTGAAAAGTCTGGATATTACATATAGAAAAGATGAAGAAACAAATAGGGCTAGAATTAACAAAGAAGGCTCTCAATTAGACCAAATACAAAAGAGAAAGGGAGAATTTTATTAGGCAACAATACTGGGTTGTAAATTTAGCATCAGTTTATCTAAGTCAATTTTATCAATGAAGATAATATAAAAAGATTTAGATCAATTTTAAAAGTTTTCATTAAAATAAAAGTCCGGGCCTGGTAGGATTTGAACCCCATTATTAACTAGTCGCCTTTGGCTATTAGCAGTTAGTTTCTTACTTTTTGACATTTTTAATTCTCATCCCTAGCTTTTAATAAATTAAATTTATTTCTTACCTGACTTATTTCGTCCTTTGAAATTTTATCTAAAATTTGCTCAACTTCCAAACAAAATTCTGATGATTTGTTTGCTCTCTTTAAAATTTCCTCTTTACCAAAATCTTTGTCATAATATAAAGCACCAACTCTTAGTTCTTTAGACTTTTCAAGTTCATCATATATATTCCGACCAATTATTTTTTCATCAACAAATAAACGCTTTAATGCTGAAATTGTACAATCGTGAATTTCTGATTTAATTCCGGCTTTCATAAATACTGCGTAAACAATAAAATATTTTGCATAATAAGATATATCAAGTATCCAATCAAGTTCTTCTTTTTCTATAGCTGAAATAAGCATATTCAATGCTGACTTTGATTTTTTCTTATAAACTTCTACAAGATTTTCATTTGGATTAATAAGCATTAACCCCTTTGATTGCTTAAACCAAAATGATAAATTAGATTTCTCTTTTTTCATTATAATATCTCCACAATCCATTTATTAAAAAATCGTGATTGTATAAAATAATATGGTTTTTTATTATTTCCTTAATTAAAGAGTTTTGCTTGTGTAATTGTTCTTTAAATTCTTTTAAACTCATTATTGTTAAATGTATTTCTTTATTGTAAACTTTTCCTAAACTTTTTATTATTTCTTTTTCGTTATTGTTTATTTCTCCAATATATATTAAATCAATATCTGATTCTTTTGTATTTGTTCCTAAAGCAAAACTTCCAAACAAGATTAAACACCCATTAAGATTAGTTTTTATATATTCATCATAAATCTTTTTAATAAAAAATTCGTTATTTAATAATTCTAATGTTTTTTTCTTTTCAGCTAACAATATTAATTCTTTTGTTTGATTATTATTTAGATTTAAAGAGAAAACCTTACTTTTACCAACTTGTTTAGATAGAAGAATTTTTTCATCTTCTAATTTTTTTAAATTAGGTAATAAACCGACGTGGCTTTTTCTAATTAGCTTAGCCATTTCTCTTATATGAAATTGATTGAAATAGTTAGTCCTATAAAGACCAATAATTTCTAAATTTATAGTGTTAATAAGTTCTACCATATGGTAATATATATTACCACTAATATTTAAATGTTTGTTTTATAGGTATGTGTTTAGCTCACCCCATAAGTATCAAATTTAATGTTTATAGGCTGTGTGTTTTTGATGAAAAAAATTAAAATGTATCATTAAGCCTTATAACAGCAAAGTAATTTTTAGAAGCTAAACACGTACTTTTATAGCAAAGTTACTTTAAGCCTCAATTTCATTTTCATTTAAAGAATTCATAATTAAAGAGTCAAATAATTCTATTAATTTTTTAACAAATGGATTTTCTAAGTTTAATCTAAATAATTTTGCATTTCCAATTGTTCTTGTTGGTTTAACTAATTTTAAGTTTTTAAAGTCATCCCAAATTCTAAATAATGTTGTTCTTCCTATTCCTGAACCTTCTGCAATATCTGATAAAGAGTAATCTAATTCTCTTCCTTCTATTAAAAATTCCAATACTTTAATCTTAGGAGTATTTCCTACAGCTTTTGTGAATAAAGTTTCTTCTTCCATTTTTGTATAATTCTATAAATTCTATTAAATATATAAATGTTTCTAAAAAAGAACAATACTATACTCAAATAGGAACATATATTTAAATATAAAAAATATTTTCAATTTTTATGCAAGAAACAAAAGAAGTGATAATGATAAGATTTCTTAGAAAATTAATGAACTTAAATATGTGGGGTGGAAAGCATACTGAAGAGAAGAATTTACTGAAGGCTCTGCCTAAACATTTGCGAGGAGAAAAAGTAACTGATGAAGCTATGAAAGAACTTTACAAATTAGAATTTTTGTCTTCAAAACCATCAACTGGAGAACTTCATATTTCATTAAATTCGAGGAAGAAAAAAGAAATTTGTGAATTCTTAGAAAAACATAAGAGTTAGGAGAAAAATGAAATAGATAAATAATAAAAAATCAAATTCTTTAAAATATATTTTAATTGAACAATAACTTTTTATATATTATAAAGTCCCTAGTTTTTATGGAAAAAATAATTTATGAAGGACGTGATGATAAATTCTGTACTAGATATGAATTTAATAGATTATTAGAGAATATGAATGTTGAGGAAATATTAGAAACAATTGATGAATATCCACAATTTGAA
>JAGWAC010000018.1 GCA_018302125.1 Candidatus Woesearchaeota archaeon
ATTTAAATGGAATGATATTAACGTATGTTTGGATGATACAAAAGGATATGGCTATATCCTAGAACTGGAAAAAATATCAGATGAATTAAATAAAAACAAAGACTTGAAAATTTTAAATAAAAGACTAAAAGAATTAGGAATTGATTTAACTCCGAGAGATGAATTTGATAAAAAATATGAAAATTATTTAAAAAACTGGCAAACTCTTGTTTAATAAGAAAGTAAGATTCGAAATATTTATAAATAATAAAGTCTTACTTTCCTACATGGTAAAAATAACAAAAATATCTTCTAAAGGACAGGTGGTAATACCTCAGGAAATAAGAAAAAAATTAGATTTAGAGGAAGGTAATTTAATGATAGTATCTGATCAAAATAATACAATTTTATTAGATCAAAATAATACAATTTTATTAAAAAAAATAGAAATTCCTAAAATAAAAACTTGGGAAGAAGTCACAAAACCATTTAGAGAAGCAGCTAAAAAAGTTAATTTTTCAGAAGAAGATTTAGAAAGAGTAATTGCTGAATCAAGATTAAAAAAGAAATGAAGGTTGTTTTAGATACAAATACATGGCTTTCAGCTATAGTTTGGAGAGGGGAAGCAACTAAAATAATAGAAGCGGGCTTAAATAAAAAAATTAAGATAATAATCTCTCAAGAAATACTATCAGAAATTATCGATGTTCTGAGTCGGGCTAAATTTAAGGATTTCATAGATAAAGAAAAAATTGAAGATTTAATAAAGGTAATTTTATCAATCGCAGAATTAATTGAAACAAAAACCAGAGTTGATATTATAAAAGAAGATCCAAAAGATAATATAATTTTGGAAGCAGCAGTTGATGGAAAAGTAGATTTCATAGTGTCTTATGATAAGCATCTGAGAAATATGCTCCAATATAATAAAATAAAAATAATAATCCCGACAGATTTTCTGAAAATGATTTAAAAAAACTGGCAGACTCTTATTTAATAATTATACAAAGAAGAAAATTATAACACTGAACAAAGCAAGTAAATAATAAATTCGTATTCTTTCCTTTGGAGCTATAAGTAAAATAATTGTTTCTAGCATTAAAATCCAATTTTGGGCATTTATTAATTCATACATATTTTGCCCCAGTAATTAAACCAAAACCTATTGTAGCCAAAACTCCGCCCAAAATCTCAACTAAAGGATGGGTAGATAATTTAACAACGACTATAGCTACAATTATTAAAGCTATACCAGATATATCAAAAGCTAAACTTAATCTTGATTTTGCTTTTTTATTCATAATTGTATTTAGATGGATAGATATTTATAGATTTCTATTTATATCCTAAAAATCCCGTTTTCCTCTATTTTAAATTCCATATATTTTTCTTCAGGTTTTGTTTGTATAAAAATTCTTCTTGGTTTTACTTGTAATTCTATAATCTTCTTGCAGAATTTCTTGACCATCTCGCCCCCAACTGGAACTATCTTATTTTTCTCAATATCAGCATAAACTTGGTTTGTTAATAAAACAGGAATATTATTCCGTGTAATTTCTCTTAAATCATTTAAATGCTCAGCTAATTTTTCATTTACTTCCTTATGTTCTTTTTTTACTTCTTCTCTATAATGGTTTCCCAAAGAATCAATTATTACTAGCCCGATATTTTTTAATTTCTTTAAGCTGTTTATTTTTTCAATCTGTTCCTGGAAATTCTTAACTCTTATCAACAATAAATTGTCTAATAAACTTAAATCATTGGTTAACTGCTTGAATCTGTCAATAGAAAATCCGTTTTCAGTGTCAATATAAATAACCTTTTTCTTTTCTTTTAACAATGAAATAGAAGCTAAACTGCATAAAGTAGTTTTTCCAGATCCAGGCGGACCATAAATATAATTAATTTTCTCATTATACCCTTGTATTAATTCATCTAAATTATCTGAGCCTGTCTTTATCATATAATTTCTAAGAAGAAGCTTAAGCCAAAATAAACCTTTTGTTTTAATCCCAGAAATCTTCCGGATTAATTACTTCCTAAGCAGAACTTTTCCCCTTTATAAATACTGCTGGACAAAACTACTGGACATTTCCTGAACCTGCTTAAACTTTATAAATACTGTAATTTTTGAACGTGTCTAATCAATCCAAATAAAATAATAAGTTAGTCTCACTAGTAATTTAACTAGTCTTAGTTCTCCTGGGGAGAACTCTCTTTGCAACTGATTTTACCTTGTCTATGACACCTCTTTCCTAGATTTAATCTAGGATTGGGGTGATATTAATAATTAATTATTAGACACGCTCGTAATTTATACTCTTAAAATGAACTGCTTAATGTGCTATCATGGTCTTGTATCCCCTGACATAGATGAAGATCTATGTGAAAACTGCTTGTTAATATATACAGATAATATAGAATGCATAGAGGATTAAATGAAAATGAATTTCAAACTATCACCATCATCATTAAATTTAATGGGAGACTGTCCAAGATGCTTTTGGTTAGACAAGCATAAAGTTTGGAAAAGACCTTCAACACCCTTTCCTCAATTGCCAAATGGAATGGACAAGATAATCAAGGCTCACTTTGATAAATTTAGAGACAAAGGAGAATTACCTCCAGAAATAAGAAACCATCATCATACTAAAGGATTAAAATTATTTGATAATATTGAATTATTAAAAATATGGAGAAGTAATTTTAAGGGAATAAGATGGGAAGATGAAAATGGAAATATATTATTTGGTGCAGTAGATAATATTTTAGTTAATGGAAAGAAATTAATTGTTCTTGACTATAAAACAAAGGGTTATCCGATTAAAGATGAAAATGAGTCTGGATCAGGTTATCAAAACCAATTAGATTTCTATAATCTCTTATTAAGAAAAAATGGATTTGAAACAGAAGACTTTGCTTTTTTATTATTCTACATTCCTAAAGAAGTCTTGGAAACCGGACAGGTTATTTTTGATACAGTCTTAGCAAGAAGAAATATTAATGTCGATAATGCTGAGAGATTATTTAACAAAGCATTAAAATTACTTAATTCAGAATGTCCTAAGGAATGTTGTGATTGGTGTGACAAAATTATTTCAGAAATCAAGCCTAAAATCGAAAAGATTCCAGTTTAAAATTTAATATTTCTAAAGATCCTGAATAATAATAAATATAATTTCAAAACACCACCAAAACATTTAAATAGTATATACGTTAAGTATATACATTAAGTAACTATGACAGACATCTACAATACAACAATTTTATGTGAAGATTGCAATAGAAAAACAACTAAAGGTTTCATAACAAAAAATGGTTATAAAATAAGAACATGGGAATGTGATTCTTGTCATAAAAGATGGTTCCATCCATTAGATTTACAAGAGTACAATAATTTTGAAAAAATAAAGCATAAAGAATTCAAGGTAAAGTTAAGATTCGTAGGTAATTCTTATGCTGTTTCAATACCAAGAGAAATAATAGATTTCCAGGAAGAAATAAGTAAAGAAATAGATAAAATCTTATATATGAGTTTAGAAGAACCAGAAAAATTAAGTATCTTTTTTTCAAAGAGAATCAAAAAGATTTTAAATAATAAATAAATCAAAAAGGAAAAGCAATGGAAGCAAAATTAAAAGTAATGGAAGCTTTGCAAGAAGAAGCATACAAAGGCATAGTAAGAATAGATAGTCAAACTATGCGTCAAATAGATGTAAAGCCAGGAAGCATAGTTGAAATTGAAGGTGGAAGGGCAACAGTAGGAATCGTGGATAGGGCTTATCCAACTGATATTGGCCAGGCCATTATAAGAATGGATGGTATTCTAAGAAGAAATGCTAAAACTGGTATAGGTGAAGTTGTAAAGGTTAGAAAATGCGATATTAAAGAAGCAAAATTAGTTACAATTGCGCCAGCGCAAAAAGGAGTGATGGTTCAGGCAGATCCAGAAGTTTTCAAAAGAGGATTATTAGGAAGAGCAGTTGTCAAAGGAGATATTGTTGCTCTAGGTGGAGCTCGTTCAAGAAGAAGAACAATGACAGGAAGTCCATTTGAAGATATTTTTGATGTTTTTGAACAAGGATTTATGGGTAATTTTGGTTTTGGTGGTTTGAAATTTATTGTTGCAGATACTAATCCAAAACAAGCAGTAATAATTACTGAAACAAGTGAAATAAGAGTAAATCCAAAAGCAGTTGAAGTTACAGAAGAATTAGCTCCTGATGTAACATATGAAGACATTGGTGGTTTGTCAGAAGAAATTAAAAAAATCAGGGAAATGGTAGAACTCCCATTAAAGCATCCTGAAATTTTTGAAAGACTGGGTGTAGAATCGCCTAAAGGGGTTTTATTGCACGGTCCTCCTGGAACTGGTAAAACTTTGTTGGCAAAAGCAGTTGCAAATGAATCAGATGCAAACTTTTTATTAATCAATGGTCCTGAAGTTACTTGCTTGACTGGAGATACAGAAGTATTGACAAATCCTAAAGGACGTGTAAAAATACAAGAATTATTTAGTGAAACAGAAAAATCTGGAGAAATAGTAAGAAAAGATGAATTCAAGGAAATTGTAGTTCCAAAGCAGAAAATAAAATTATTTTCTTTAAATGAGAATCTAAAAATAGTTCCAGATGAAGTAGAGGCAATTACAAAATCTTATGCTCCTGAAATTTATGAAATTAAGACAAAGAAAAAAGGATTGCATAAAACTTCTAGAAATCATCCTTTTGCAGCATTAAATGAAGAAGGAGAAATAGTTTGGAAAACTGCTAAGGAATTAAAAATTGGAAATGAAATTGTGATTGCTCATGATTTAAATTATTCTAATGTAAACAAAGAAGAAGTTATGAAAAATTTAGATAAAATTGAACTTGATAAAGATGAAATCAGTTCTATTGATATTAAAGAGGGAGAATACGTTTATGATATTTCAATGAAAACTTATCATAATTTCTTTGCAGGTTCTCCTTTAACACTACTAAGCAATAGTAAGTTTTATGGAGAAAGCGAGAAGAGGATTCGCGAGATTTTTGAAGAAGCAGAAAAAAATGCACCAAGTATAATTTTCATAGATGAAATAGATGCAATCGCACCAAAGAGAGAAGAAACTTATGGTGAAGTAGAAAGAAGAATGGTTGCGCAGTTATTGGCAACAATGGACGGCTTAAAATCAAGAGGAAAAGTCATAGTAATCGGAGCAAGCGTTACTGGTGATACACCAATTATGATAAAAGATGAAAATGGAATTAAGATTTTACCAATAGGAAGATTCATTGATCAATATTATAAAGAGGGCGAAGAAAATGTTGAAAAAAATGTCGATAATATATATACATTAGGTTTTGAAAAAGCACCTGTTCAAAGCACATTTAATCAAACTTATTTTGATAAGAGCGCCTTTAAAAAAGTTAGAAGTGTATTTAGACATAAAGTAGATGAGATTTATGAATTAAAATATGTTGGTGGAAAAGTAAGAACAACTGGAAATCATTCTGTTTTTGTTAGAACAAAACAAGGTCTTAAATACAAACCAGTGGCCTTATTAAAACCAGGAGAAATTTTAGTTGACTTGCCTTATAAAGTAAATTCTCATATTCAAAAAATACATGAATTCCCTATGAGTTTAAGTTTAGAATTGCCAGTTCATAACATTCCATTAATAGAAAAATGTTACGAACAAGCTCTTGGTGGATTAAGTACAAATTTAATTTCAATTGAATCTGGCAAGCACAGCTCAACTGTTAATAGATGGAAAAGGGAGGAATGCATTCCAGATGAATTAACAAATAGTTACTGTCATTTGCTTCCAAGCACAATAAAAGTTACACCAAACTTAATGAGATTATTAGGTTATTATACAGCAGAAGGTTATGCAAGAGAAGAAGTAGATTTTTGTTTTGGAACTCATGAAGAAGAATTAATTAAAGATTTAATAACTCTTATGAAACAAGTATTTAATGTTGAACCTTCAGATGTAAAAATTACTGGTTCAAGAACTAATATTGTATATAATATTAAACCATTATCAAATTTCTTTGGAACTCAATGTGGAAAAGGAGCTTATAATAAACATCTTCCTTCATTTATTTTTGAAGCTCCAAGAGAATATTTCCTGGAATTTGTAAAGGGGTATTTTGCTGGAGATGGTTATAAATTTAAAGATAATAAATTACAAGTTACTTCAGTAAGTGAACAAATTATAATAGAATTAAATTGGCTTTTGAAAATGCATGGGATTAAATCTCATTTGAGTAAAACCATAGCAAAAGCTGGAAGAAAAATTGGAAATTCTATAATCACAAAAGATTCAATTGGATATAGAGTTAATATACCAAAAACAGCAAACCCATTTATTAAAAATAATGTCTTAAATGCAAAGAGAGCGAGAATAAAGTCAATTACCAAATTACCATTCAATGATTATGTATATGATTTGTGCGGTTGCGATAATGAAGCTTTTTTCGGAGGTAAAAGTCCAATTTTATTGCATAATACGAATAGAGTTAATAGTTTAGATCCTGCACTAAGAAGACCAGGAAGATTTGATAGAGAAATTGAAATTGGAATTCCATCAAAAGCAGGAAGATTAGATATGTTAAAAATCCATACAAGAAACATGCCATTAACAAAAGATGTTGAATTAGATAAGTTAGCAGCAATAACACATGGTTTTGTTGGTGCAGATATGGCAGCATTATGTAAAGAAGCAGCTATGAATGTTTTAAGAAAAGTTCTTCCAGATTTAAATATAAAAGAAAACGAACCATTGCCGACAGAAATTTTAGACAAGTTAAGAGTTACTGGAAAAGATTTCAAAGAAGCATTAAAATTAGTAAGGCCTAGTGCACTAAGAGAAGTACTAATTGAAGTTCCTAATGTTAAATGGAAAGATATTGGTGGTCTAGAACAATTAAAACAAGAATTAAAAGAAGCAGTTGAATGGCCATTAAAATATCCAGCATCATTTGCAAGATTAGGTATTAAACCACCTAAAGGAATTTTAATGTACGGTCCCCCAGGAACAGGAAAAACATTATTGGCAAAAGCAGTTGCAAATGAATCAGAAAGTAACTTTATTTTAGTAAAAGGCCCTGAATTAATTTCAAAATGGGTAGGCGAATGTTTGGTTGGGGATACTGAAGTATTTACAAATCCAAAAGGCCCTGTTAAAATTAAGGAAATAAATAAAGGAGACAAAGTCTTCGTATTAGATGAAAAAACAAGAAAATTCAAGAAATCTATAGTTAAATCAAAAATAATTAGTGGTGAAAAGAAAATCTACAAATTAGAAGCTGCCGGAAAAACAATTGAATCTTCATCCAATCATCCATTTTTAAAACAAAATAAAAATAATTTAGAATGGACTTCGTTGGAAAATCTAAAAAATGGAGATTCTATTTGCATAGCAGAAAATATCCCTGTAAATAATTTTGAAGACGATAGATTACCAGAATTAAATTTTACTAAAATAAATAAAATAGAATATGTTGGAATAAAGCCTACTTATGATATTGAAATAGAAAATCATCATAATTTTATTGCAAATGGATTTATTGTTCACAATTCTGAAAAAGGTGTTAAAAAAATATTTGAAAAAGCAAGGCAGGCAGCGCCAACTATAATTTTCTTTGATGAAGTTGATGCAATCGCAGGCAGACGTGGTTTAGATGTAGGAACAAAAGTTACAGAAAGAATGGTCAATCAATTATTAACTGAAATGGATGGTCTTGAAGAATTAACAGATATTATAGTTGTGGCAGCGACGAACCGCCCCGATATGTTGGATCCAGCTTTGTTAAGACCAGGAAGATTTGACAGAATTATTTCGACAACAGTTCCTGATAAAGAAGCTAGATTAGAAATTTTCAAAATACAAACTAAAGATATGCCTTTAGCAGCTGATGTAGACTTAAACAAATTAGCAGATAAAACAGAAGGTTATGTTGGTGCAGATATAGAAGGTATTTGCAGAGAAGCAGGATTATTAACATTAAGAGCAAACATAAAAGCAACAGAAGTTTCAATGAAATTTTTCAATGATGCTCTTGAAAAAGTTAGGCCTTCAATTAAGCCAGATGACTTAAAGGCATATAAAGATATTGAAGAAAACTATTTGAGAAAAGCAAGAGCAGCAATAGAAAAACCACCGAGTTATCTAGGATAATATTCTCATACAATATCTTCTGATAAAACTTTTCTTTTTTTAGCCTCTTTTTCTTCTACCAAAACATTTATAAATACTGGTTACCTAATAGGTAACTATGATAACTGAAATACCCCAATATGGTTTAAAGGCCTTTGCCTTGTTTTTTACAAGGCATGGAATAAAAGAAGAATTCAAGCAAAATGAATTAGACTGGATAGTTACACAAAGTATGAAAAAGAAAATATTCTCATTATTATTAAAATCAGGCTGGATAAAAAAAACATCAAAAAATACTTACATTTGTGTTAATCCAAATAATATTATAAAAGGTTTATTAGAGTTTAAAGTGCCTGAAATTATTAAAAAAGCAAAAAAACCATATTCTTTTACAAATTTATCAGCAATAGAAATCTGGTCAGATTATTGCTATGTGCAAAGAGGAATAGAAAAATCCCCTTATTTTATAAAAATATTAAAAAAAGATTTGAAATATTGGAAAAACTTCTTCAATAACCATAATATTTCGAATTATGTAAATCAAGGCACTACAATAGGAGAATACATAATATTAATTCCTACAGACAAAATAAATTCTGAGGAAAAATATAATTTTAAAGTTGAACCATTAAAAGAAACAATAAGATTAGCAAAATCAAATGAATTTTATAACTACCCTTATAATTATATGAGAAGTAAATATAAAAATGTTCGATAACTTATTTTCATTAAGAGAAAAAGAAATCTTTGAAACTTTAAATAAATTAAAAGAATTTGATTTTGTTTTAGTAGGAGGATATGCAGTAACATCATATACCCAACCAAGATTCTCGGTTGACTGCGATATTGTATTAAAAGATGAAACACAATTAAAAGAAATAAAAACTATCTTAATTGAATCAGGCTATAAAAAAGAAGAAACAGATAAGACAAAGTTGCCTTATCAAGGATTTTTTGAAAGATTTGAAAAAATATTATTTAAAGATTTTAAAGTCAGTATTGATATTTTAATTAAAGAAGTTTCAGACGGGCAAACTGGTATTTCTTTTCCTGCAAAATGGATTTTTGATAATTCAGAAATTAGAAGCTTAAAATGTAAAACAATAAATGAGGAATTAAAATTAAAAATTGCAAATCCAGATTCATTGATAGTTATGAAAATTTCATCTTGTAGAATTAACGATATTCGCGATGTATTTATGTTAATTACCCATGCAAAAAATAAAGAGTGGATTAAAGAAGAAATATCAAAAAAATATAATTTTAAAGAAAGACTTTCAAGATTAAAAGAAAAAATAAATTCAAAACAATTTAAAAGCAATTTACAAGGAGTTTTTGGTTTTATTGAAGATAAAATTTTTGAGAAACACAAAAAAGCAGTTTTAGAATTAGGAAATTAAGTAACCACACCGTATCCAACTAAGATGGTGTGTTCAGCTTGTGATACCATTCCTTTTGCTTTTTCAGGTAAAATTGCAAATTGTTGTATAATCTTTTCATTTTCCAACTGCTTCAATAAAAATTGTGATTTTAATCCAAATTCTTTTATAATCCATCTGTTACAAAAAGGCAAAGTATTGTAATTTTCGCTTACAAATTTTAAAATTTTTCTGGCTTCAAAGTTTCTTGTATTTTTTAAATTTACCAGTTCATAAATGCCTGAATTTTTTCCTTCTGTTACTAATCCTTGTCCTGTTGTTGCAAAAGGTTCAATAGCAATAATCATATCTTCTTTTAATTTTGTCTTGTCATTATTATTATAATTGGTAATTGCAGGTTCAGTGTGTACTTGGTATTGTTTTAATCCATGCCCAGACAAATTTTTAATAGGTGTAAACCCTGAACTTGTAATCTCTTCCTGAATAACTTTTCCAATCTCAAAAATTTCAGAATTTGGAACAGCTAATTTCACAGCCATGTTCAAGGCTTTTTCAGCAGCTCCAATTAACTTCTTATAATTATTAGTTCCAATTTCAACAGTTACAGCAGTATCAGCAATATAGCCATCAACATGAACACCTAAATCAACTTTTACTAAATCACCTTTTACTAAAACTCTTTCATCATTATATAATGGGGTGTCATGAGCAGCTATGTGATTAACAGAAACATCAACAGGAAAAGCGCATTTTCCTCCTAAATCTGAAATCTTCTTTTCTACTTTTTCAGCCACCTCAATATACTTTGCTTTTTCATTAGCAATTTCCTTAGCATATTCCCTTGCTTCTCTGACTATTTTACCTGCCTTGATCAGATTTTCTTTAAAATCCATAAAATTAACCAGAATATGAAAATTTAAAAAGTTACTTATTCTTTAAAAAGTATTATGAAAGGATTCATATTGTATTCTGATTATAGAGTAATAGACAACAAGGAATATATAATGTTATATGGAAAACTAGAAAACAATGAGACTTTTTTGATAATTAACAATTACAAGCCTTATTTTTATATAAAGGAATCTGATTTAAATAAAGCACTAAAACTAGGCAAATTTGAGCATGAAAAAAATAACTTCAAGAATTTCAGTAATGAAACAGTTGTAAAAGTAATAGCATGTTTACACAAAGACATAATTTCATTAAGGGAAAAATTCAAAGCACATGATATTCCTTATTATGAAACTGATGTAAAGTTTGTTGATCGTTTCTTAATAGATCATGACATTAATTCTTCATTAGAAATAGAAGGAGAATATGAGAGAAATGAAAGAATAGACAGATTTTATAGAGAGCCAAAATTAAAACCAGCAGATTATTTCCCAAACAACATAAAGCTTTTATCATTGGACATCGAGACTGACTGTAAAGGAGGAAAAATATTATATTGTGTTGGTCTTTATGGAAAAAATTACAGCAAAGTTTTTCTTAACACAAAAGATAAAGTATCTAATGCAGTTTGTTGCAGTAATGAATTAGATTTATTGTTAAAATTCAAGGAAGAATTTCTAAAATATGATCCAGATGTTTTAACAGGATGGAACTTAGTTGATTTTGATTTAAAATATTTGCAAGATAAGTTTGATGAATATAATGTTTCTTTTGATTTAGGAAGATCAAATGAAAGAGTAAAAATAAGGAAGGGCAGAAAATTCTTTTCAAGCAGCAAAGCAGACATGCCTGGCAGGCAGGTTTTAGATGGAATAAACTTATTGATGATTTCATTTATTAAATTAGAAGACTATAAACTAGATTCAGCAGCTCATAAGTTCTTAGGAGAAAGAAAAACAATTGACAATAATAATAAGCATATAATGATTGACAGAATGTATAAAGAAGACCAGGAGAAATTAATTAAATACAACTTAAATGATGCAAAATTAGTTTATGATATAATACAAAAAACAGATGTCCTTAATCTTTCAATTCAAAGATCATTATTAACAGGAATGAGATTAGATAAAGTCAATGCGTCAATAGCTTCTTTAGACTCACTATATATAAAAGAGGCAATTAAAAGAAAAATAGCTTGTCCAACAGGAAAATACGAAGAAACAGAAGAAAGAATTACTGGCGGTTATGTAATGGAATCAAAGCCAGGAATTTATGATTATGTTCTTGTCTTAGATTTTAAAGGCTTATATCCATCAATTATGAGGACTTTTAACATAGACCCACATGCATTTACAAAAGAAAAAACAAAAGACGTTATTGTAGCTCCAAACAAGGCAATGTTCAGAAATGAAGATGGAATCTTGCCTAAAATACTGACAGAACTAGTTGAAGCAAGAAACAAAGCAAAAAAAGAAAAGAATCAATTAGCAAGCCATGCAATAAAAATTCTTACAAATTCATTTTTTGGAGTATTAGCATCACCTAATTGCAGGTTTTACAATCTAGATGTTGCTAATGCAATAACTCATTTTGCTCGTTACATAGTCCAATTAACAGGCAAAAAGATTACAGAAATGGGTTTTGAAGTTATTTATGGGGATACTGATGCTGCCTTTTTAATTTCAAAAGCAGAAAATTATGAAGAAGCAAAAGAAATAGGAAACAAAATTAAGAACAATATTAATAATTTTTTTACAGATTTTATAAAAAGAGAATACAAAAGAACCTCTCATTTAGAATTAGAATTTGATCAGTGCTTTATAAGATTTTTAATGCCAAAATTAAGAGGTTCAGAAAAAGGTGCTAAAAAAAGATATGCTGGTCTTGTAAAAAATGAAAAAGGAAAAGAAGAGATTTCATTTACAGGATTAGAAGGAATAAGATCAGACTGGACAGAGGCAGCAAAAGAATTCCAGTATGAATTATTAAATAAGATATTTCATAAAGAAGAAATTTTTAACTTTATAAAAAAATTTGTAAAAGATATTAAAGAAGGAAAATTAGACAAGAAATTAATAGCTAAAACAGGTAAACTTGACACAAATATAATTGAATATGTTCTGACTACAGATGGGCCTGAACCTGCAGAATATATCGAACATAAAATTGATTATGATCATTACATCAATAAACAAATTAAACCTATAGCAGATTCAATTTTAGTATTTTTCAACAAAAACCTTGATGATATTTTAAAAGAAAATAAACAAACTAAATTATTTGAAGATTAATTTTCGGAAACTTTCCGAAATTTCTTGATTTTTCCGGAAAATTTACGGCTGATTTATAAATTGGTCTGGAAATCTTCCGAAAATATAGTACTGGACAACGGAAATCTTGCGGCGTTTAAATCAACTTATGAGTTCTATAAATGAATTTTATCTACTGGACAAAATTGTACTGGACAACGGGACCTGCCTGGCGCTTATATACTAAATTATCTTATTACTATATATGTATAAAAATATTAGAGATAAGAAGGGGCGAATAAAAAAAGGAAATATCCCATGGAATAAAGGAAAAAAAGGTTTACAAATAGCGTGGAATAAAGGCCTTACAAAAGAAACAGATAAAAGAGTAAAAAAATATACCTTAAGTTCAACTAAGTCAAGAATAGGAAAAAAGCATACTGAAGAACAAAAAGAAAAAATAAGAAAGAGTCTTTTAGGAAGAATACCTTGGAATAAAGGAATACCAATATCAGAAAAAACAAAAAAGAAATTAAGCAAAATAAATTTAGGAAAAAATAATCATTTTTATGGGAAAAAACATTCTAAAGAGTCAAAATTGAGAATGTCTATATCTAGAACTGGAAAGAATTCTGGCAAAGATCATTTTAGATATAAAGGAGATTATCTTGAAAAATCGAAAGGGGAGATAATAAATTTATACGAACTGGGATTTTCAACAAATTATTTAGGAGAAAAATATAATCTTAGTGGACCTACAATTGGAAAATATTTGAAAAAATGGGGAATTTCATTAAAACCTGCAATTTATGGTTTTAAGGGAAGTATAATTTCTAAAGATGGACATAAAGTTAGAAGTCATTACGAAGTAAAAATTGATAATTTTTTAAGCTCAAGCAATATAAATCATGAAACAAATAAACAAATTATAAAAGGAAAACAATATCTGTGTGATTTTTATTTGCCAGATCACAAATTGTATATAGAATATTGGGGATTAGAAAGATTTCCAAATTATATTAAAAGAAAAACTAAGAAACTAAAATTATATAAAAAGCTAAAACTAAAACTATTAGAAATATATCCTAGAGAAAATATTATAAAAAAATTATCGGAGAGATTATTATAATAAAATATGAGAATATCGTAAATGAACAGAAAAGGAAAGCAAAATACTTTATTTGATTTTTAAATTCTGTAGATTTCTCAGAAATTCCGGAGATATTTAGACAAATTATTTAAATATTAAAAAACCTA
>JAGWAC010000031.1 GCA_018302125.1 Candidatus Woesearchaeota archaeon
TTAATTGATGAAGCTTTAGGAACTCTTCGTGATATGACTCCAGTTGTTTATCATTTATTGGACACAAAAGAAGGATTATTTTATGGAAAATTAGGCTGCTGCAGTAATTGTTCCAGCCCTGTAAATAGAGAGAAAAATGAATAAAAAACACAGAAATTCAGAGAAATATAAAGAGATTAGCCTAGATGATTTATTTAGCCCTGAGGATAAACAAATTAGTATCGCTAAGAAGAGCAAATTAGGACCCTTAATAGTTGTTGATGACCTAGTGCCACTTGAAATGTTTGATGAGGGTTATGTTATTGCAAAAAGAGCAAGATCTTTTATTAATGGGGAGTGGCATGATGTAGCTCTTGGGCATTCTTATAATCTTGTTGACAAGGGATTTTATAGCATTCCAATCATGTCGGTTACCTTAGAAAATGATGAAGAAATATTCCAAGAAATAACCAAGAATGCAAAAGATTTTCAACGATATTTTGTTTGGACGCAAAAAAATAACAAACCTTATCTTATAGAAAGAATTGGAGATTTGTGTTTTTATACTTCTTACAGTATTACAAATTTTCAAACTTTATCAAAATCAAAGCAGGGAAGATTATTTATGCACTGCATAAAGGACCTTGCTAGAAAATTAAGCAGCCTGTTTTAAGTCATAATTATCGAGAGTATAAACATTAACATTTGCAAATAATTTATTGGTCTTAAAAAGTCTTACTATGTCATTTATTTCGGTATCATCTGACAAAACAATTATTGGGTAGTTGTGAGTTCTATAACAATAAAGAATTATCTCAAAATCCCCGGTACTTTTAAAATAATCTTCATCTCCTGATTCTCCTTTTGTTGTTAATTTCCATTTGGATATTATCTCTCCCTCTTCTTGATTAGTTGCAAGAGGCAAAAAATCTTCAAAAAATACTGCAAAACTCCTCAAATAATTTAAAAAAGAATTACTAACTAAGGTTATCCTGCCACCACTTTTATGCTGAAGTTCCTCAATTACAGTTTTAAGAAGTATATTTTGCCCTGTTATTTTTATATCATAATTTGATTTTTTACTTACTAGGGCTTTGTTAGAAATTAACTTTGTGAAATTTGCATCCCACAATACAATTCTAGGAGCTGGAATGTTTTTTAAATCCTTGTCAAAAGCAAGCTCCAAAGTAACTGTTTCTCTGACATTATTTATAATAGTTTCAGATTCTTTAGAAACATAATTACCAAGTGTATTTAGTATATCAATTAATTTGTCTTGTTTTTCATTTTTCTTTTTTATCTTGTTTACTATAAACCTTAATTGATTTTTTAGATTTCCTAGATTAGCTTTGTAAGGTTGCGACACCAAATCCAAAAGTTTTTCAACATCTCCAATAATTTTCTCAACTGAATCTATTACATCTGCAACATCTTCAATTGTTAAAACCGAGTCAATTATATTGGAAACTAAAACTCCTGTTCTTTTTACTTCACTCAATTCTTTATTTTGGTTCATTATGTTTTAATTTATTTACTCTTATGAAATTATTTAAATATATTTATATTTGACTCTAGATAATCAATTAATTGTAGTATGCTGTTATTCTTGCATGCCAATTTTATTTATATATCAAGGTGTGACGCTTTGGAATAGAAACATATCGGGCCTACGAGGATTCGCTTCTGATTTAGGTTGTATCTTTTGGCATTTAGCCAGTAGAAATTTATTTTTTTGACATTTTTATCCTCCTTAATTCGCTGGAATTAATTTTATTCCTTTTTCATCTGGAATCAAAACTACTTCTTCTTCATTCTTTAATTTGAATTTTTCTACAATTTCTTTTGGTATTCTTAACCCTAAACTTAAACCCCATTTTGTTAATTTTACGTGGTAGTTTTTCATAACTCTATATTTTTCTGCAACATTATGAAGTTGATTCATATTTAGAATTTCTTCTCCACATTTTTGACATTTGAAATAGGTATATTCTATTCCCTCTGGAGTTTTATTAACTAGTTCTTTCATTTCTCTATTACATTCAGAACATTTTTTCATTTTTCCTCCTCAATTGTGAATATTTTTATTTTTGTTCCAATAATTTGACCAACACATATAATTGTTCTTTTACTTCCTTCACTGATAAATTTCACACCGTGTTTTCCAAATCTTTCTATTTTTCCTTTGATTAAAGTGTCTTCTATTAAATCTGGATTAATCCCTCTTTTCATAGCTTGTATGAAAACGTGATGTTTAATTTCTAAGTCATACTTGCTTATGTCAATTAATATCACTTGATAGTATAGAATATTAAATAGTATTTAAATGTTTGCACGAAAGTTCTTTGTTACCTTAAAGGTTGATAAAAAAAGAAAAAATATTAAAAAAATAATTTATTTTCTAAATAAAAAGGTAATAATATAAGTCTCACCTTGAGTCAAAGTTGGAAGAGAACTTGTTGATAAACTACAACTTCCGGAACCACAGTTTTTATAAATTATTCCTGATGAACCACCACCAATAATTCCTCTTGATAAATAAATACTAGAAGAACCCCAACCATTATTTGAAGGTAAGGAAGTAATACTATAACTTCGACCTGCATTAAGTCCTGTTGGTACATATTTACAATACACCCTACCTAATGTGTCTGAGTCGCTAGTTGAACAAGTTTTTTCTGCACCAAGTATTCTCTTTTTATTCGAGTCTGTAACGTCTGTAACTATAAGATTTACAGTATTGCCGTAAACATTATTATCATAAGCACCACCTTCAAAATCAAAAGATCCAGTATAGGTTGAACCCCCAGGCAATAAATTTGTATCAAATTCACAACTAGCTGAGTTGCAAATTTTATTATTGTCTGTTACTTGGTAATATGTAGCCCCTGTAGTAAGTATTTTTTGAGCTCTAAGAAATAAATTTAAAACTAACCAGTCTGGTTGAGAAATTATTTCTCCCTTAAGATGATAGCTTTGTCCTGAATTTAATGATCTTATTAAATCACATTTTACTAAATTATTAACTAAAGCACAATCCTTGGAATCTAATAAACTTGTAGAGGGTAAAGGACCAAAGATACTTAATCTGAAAGCAGAATAACCACATGATTGTGTTTCAGATGGTTTGTTATTATTTGTTCAGCAATTATTCTGATCAGTACAGCTTCTTGTCTGTTGATTATTTGATTGACAAGCATTCCAAGCTGAGCATTGCCAGTTTTCAGTTCAAGGTAAAGAGGGGTTTGAAACTACTTGGATGCATTTTGTAAAAATGTTATTTGTCTCATCAAATTCTACTATATTGTTGAAAGAATCTATTTTAAAATCTTTAAAACAGTAATTTCCAACATCAAGAATTGTTGACCATGCAAGACCTCCAGTAAATGACGCTCCTGCTTGTAAAGATAGTGTTGTAATAAATGGACCAAGACCAGTTAATTCCACATTATCCTTAGTTATTTTGGGAGTCATAACTATTCCATTATAAAAGGAAGCTGTACCAATTCCAATATTTTTAATAATATAATCGAAACTTACTCTATCACCGGCGTAAGGTGTATTAACCACTTGTCTTGGAACATTGCCATTTATATCAACAAAGTTTACGTCCATTATTATTAAATCTGGAAGATTTATTAAATCTGCTGAAACAACACAACTTTGTGTTTCTGCTGGTTTTCCATTGTCAGTCAAGCAATTTATTGTCTTAGTGCAACTTCTTGTTTGTTGATTATTAGATTGACATAAATCCCAATTTGTACAAGACCAGTCATTAATAGTACAAATTGGTAAAACTGGTAAAACAATTACATCAATTCCAATATTTGGTGTTGTTTGACCAAACCAGTTAACATTTTTAACATTTTCTCCCAACATTTTCCATTGAAAATTATAAGTTCCAGGTGTTGAAGGAGCAGTAATATCAAAAGTAAATTTCTTTTGTTGTCCAAGTGAAATTGTATCCTTAGAGTCTAATTCAACTCTACTTAGACCCCATATTAAATTATCTTGTGGATTTTGTGAGCCTAATTTGTAATTATTTGCTTTTGTCCAAGTTGTTTTTCCTGTATTTTGCATAATAATACTGACTTTTGCTGTATCTCCAGCTTTTAATTGAGTAGAAACATTTTGAGAAATAAATGCTGCACCTAAATCAGTTGAAAAAACATCTGAAACAGATTGTTCTGCTTGTCCTGTTATACTATCTAAAAAGTTAAAAGACAAACCTGAAATTAATAAAATAAAAACTGCACCTAAAACTATTTTATTGTTCTTTTCCATCATACACCTCTTTTATTAAAAATATTAAATTAATATATATATATATATTGATTCACTACTTGGTCATAAAAAAGTTTTAGAAACTCATTATATCTTCGTTTATTTTGATATATATCATCCTCTTCCATAAGCTTACCTTCTTATATTTTATTTATATATCAAGGTGTGACGCTTTGGAATAGAAACATATCGGGTCTACGAGGATTCGGTTGTTTAGGTTGTAGCTTTTGGCATTTAGCCTGCAGCATTTTTTTATTCTTCATTTTCTTTTTGTTTAAACTCTTTTAATTTTAATTCAATTTCTTTCTTTAAAGTATTTATATATAAATTTAGTTGAAGTTCAATTTCTGACCAATCATTATAAGTTATCAAATTTCCATAATAAACACTTCTATTTCTTTTTGTTCTTATTTTTTCAAAAAAGTTCCAGTCAAATTCTAATTCAGAATGTTTTTCACATAAATAAGCAAATAGGCATTCGTGAGTTTTAATCTTAAATTTATCAAAAATAACAAAGGCTTCTAATAGTATATGTAAAACATCATAATTTATTTTGAATATCGCATTCCATTGATTGCTTTCTTTTTTTGCATTCTTTATCCATTCTTTAGATGTTTCAAAATCAATTAAAGCAATTTTATGCATAGATTTTATTTTTTCTATATCTATTTCTGCTAAAGGTATAAAAGAACCTTCTTCTTCACATTTTTCATAAATCTCTTTTTGTGTTTTTTCTTTATACATTTGGTTTTACCTCTAAAAAATCTAAATTTCCTTTTATCTTATATCCTCCAATTATATTTTTTAATAATCCTTGGTTTAATTTCTCTAGTTCTCTTTTAGTTTTATATGAAAATATTTGTATATCTCTATGTAGCTTTTTACTAAATTCTCCTTCTTTTAGTCCTTCTGAATTTCCTAAAATAAATAAGTCTATATCACTATCTTTATACCAATCCCATCTACTTAAACTTCCAAATAAAATTATTGTTTTAGCTTTAGGTAATTCTGACAAGTGTTTTAAGAACCCAGAATCATTTAATTTATTTAGGATAAATAATCTTTTTTTATTTTGATAATCAGGGTTTTCATAATTTGCAACATAATAAGGCATCTTATCTTTTGGTTTTGGTTTTTTAATTAGTTTTTCTTTTAAGAATTTCTTTAACCAGTTATTTAATTGAGGTCTGCTTATTTTGGCTTTTTTAATTAATTCTTCAAAATGCCAGTGTTTTGTAGGATTATTGTAAAATAATTCTAATATCAGTTCATCTTTAGCTTTTACCATAGTTAGTATAATGCTAACTATTACTTAAAACTATTGAATTATAGTTATTATTTAATAGTAGTTAAAATAGAAACATATACTTAAATATTCTGTAATTTTCTTTCCTAGTTCATTTAATAAATTATTCATCTCATATAAAAATTCTTTTGCTCTTTTTAATGATGTTTGTGCTTTTGAAGATTTCTCAACTTCTTTAGTTTGATATTGAATTATACTTCTCTTATTTCTTTCAAATTCAAAATCTTCAATAAGTCCTTCAGCTTTGTTCTTCGCAATTTGCAAGGCTTCTTCTTTTAATTCTTCATAATCTTCAATTAATTTTTCTTTTAATTTATTTCTTACATAAACTACCAAAGCATCACTTGTAATTCTATGTGCAATTTTCTCACCAATTTTGTAACCTATTTTATACAAAACTGCATTAGCAATATAAAACATAGAGTAATAAGAACATACAATTATCCAAAGATTAGATTTTTTATTATCTGACAAGAATGTAGCAGTTTCTATACTTTCTTTAGAATTATTTTTTAAAATATCAAATACGAGACTATTAAACTACTCTTTTTTTATTAATCCATCTGACAAATAAGATTTAACATTATTTTCTGCTTCCTTTATTCTTTCTTCACTTAGCATTTTCAACTAACCTATAATAATCTTCTATTCCAAACAAAATAATATTCTTTTTAATTGCTTCACTTACAACTGTAAACTCTTTAGTTTTAAGCATAACTATAAATGATTCATAAGTAATCGGAGTTAAATGAATTTTTAAAGGCAAAATATTTAATTGACTCTTTATAATTTTTGAGTCTTCTTCATTAGAGATTAAAAGTAAGTCTATATCTGAATGTTTTGTTGCTGTTTCTTTTATTTGACTTCCAAATAACAGAGCAATAAATTGTTTATTTATGTCCTTTAATTGATTATAAATAGCCCAAAACTCTTTTTTCTTTGTTAAATCAGTTTTTCTTTCATTTTCAATAATAAATACATCTTCATTAAAATTATCTTTAAAACTACATCTTTTTTGGCTCTTTAAATCTTCAACTTGTATAGACCTATCTTTTTCAAGCTTTTTTACATTAATATAAATCAGCTTATAATCAATCTTTAAAGCTCTTGATAGTTCAGATAAATTGAAAGTTTTTTCTTTATTTTCTATTAAAAATCTTAGTATTTTTTGTTTGATGTTCATATATGTTACCTACAACATAATATTATGATATTATTAACATATATAAATCTTTTGATAAATGTTTAGAAATTCGCACCCTACAAGCTTCGGGCTACACGCTAACAGCTCAGTAGATGTATCGAGCCTACGAGGATTCGAACCTCGGTTGCAAGATCCGCAATCTTGTGTTCTTTCTGTAACTTTTTGCTAAAGCTTTTCTCAAAAACTTATAATAATTTCACATCATGATAACTGCTTTCTTTAAATCCAGCACCACTAATTTTTACAAATTTTACTTTTTCTTTTAATTCTTCAATAGTTCTAGCACCAGAATAACTCATTCCAGATCTTAATCCGCCAAGTAACTGATTAACAACTTCATTAACATGTCCTTTGTAAGGAACTAAAGATTCAACACCTTCAGGAGTATACTCAGTTATATTTATTTGGTCACCAATTTTTTGTTGTTTCCTGCTCAATGCAGTTCCATAACCAGCACTTCCCCTGTAAATCTTATACTTTTTTCCTTCTCTTAAAACAACAGTTCCAGGGCTTTCTTCTGTTCCAGCTAATAAACTTCCTAGCATAACAGAGTTTGCACCAGCACCAATTGCTTTTACAATATCGCCCGAAGTTCTAATGCCACCATCAGCCATAACAGGAATATCCATTTCTGTTCCAGCCTTGCAGCATTCTAAAACAGCATGCAATTGTGGAACTCCAGATCCAGTAACAATTCTAGTTACGCAAACCGCCCCTGAACCAACTCCACATTTACAGCAGTCAGCGCCAGCACTCATTAAATCTAAAGCTCCTTCTTTTGTAGCAACATTCCCAGCAATAATTTCAACATTTCCAAATTCTTTTCTCAATAATTTAATTGTGCTAATTACACCTTCAGAATGTCCATGTGCAATGTCAATCACAATGCAGTCAGCGCCAGCATTTAACACCCCACTAGTTCTCTCAACAACATCATCCTTAACACCAATTGCAGCACCAACTAATAATCTTCCCTTAAAATCCTTAGAAGAATTTGGAAATTCGTCTTTTTTTATTATATCCCTAGCAGTAATTAAACCTTGTAAAACTCCCTTATCATTAATCAAAGGTAGCTTCTCAATTTTATTTTGATGCAATATTTCTTTCGCAGTTTCTAAATTTGTTCCAGCAGGAGCTGTAATTAAATTCTTAGTCATTAATTCTTCTACCTTTTTATTCAAATTAGTTTCAAACAAAACATCTCTTGTGCTTAAAATACCCAATAATTTTTTATTAGCATCAGTAATTAAAATTCCAGAGATCTTATAATTAGTCATAATCTCTAAAGCATCTCTCAAAGTTTGTTCAGGCCTTAAAGTAAATGGCTGTTCAATTAAAATCCCTTCACTTCTTTTTACTTTCTTAACCTCTTTAACTTGTTCTTCAATAGGTAAAAATCTGTGAATTATTCCTAGCCCTCCTTGTCTTGCTAAAGCAATTGCCATCTCAGCTTCTGTAACAGTATCCATATTAGAACTTACAATTGGAATTTTAATTCTCAAATTCTTAGTTACATAAGTGCTAGTATCAACATCTTTTCTAGAATTAATATCTGATTTTTGTGGAACAATTAAAACATCATCAAAAGTTAATGCCTCCCCTAAAATTTTAGAAGATAATTTAGAAGCTTCCTTGCTTTCAATAATCTTAGAACCAAAAGATAAAACCTCTTTTACTTTATCCATAAAATTCCCCCAAACTCCAAAACATAAATAAATATAAATACTTTTCTGTAAAACAAAAGAGTGGTTTTAAATACTTTCTTTCTTTAATAGTATTATATGATAGAAATAGCTCCAGTAGGTGGTTATAGTGAAGTAGGCAAAAATATGACAGCTATAAAAGTAGATGATGAAGTTGTTATTCTAGATGTTGGTTTATATCTTCCTGCTATTGTAGGTTTTGAAGAAGAACAAGGTCTTTTATCAAGTGATGAATTAATAAAAATAGGAGCAATTCCAGATGATAATAAAATAAAAGAATGGTGGCCAAAAATAAAAGCTATACTAATTAGCCATTGCCACCTAGATCATTTAGGAGCAGTACCATACTTATGTAATAAATACAAATCACCTATAATAGGCACACAATATACAATAGAAGTCTTAAAAAAAATAATAAATGATAATAACACAAAAATAAAAAACAAACTTAAACCAATTGAATTTAATAAAAGATTTAAAATTTCTGAAAATATAAGTTGCGAATTAATTAATGTCACTCATTCAACTCTGCAAACAGCAATAATAGTTCTTCATACAAAATATGGCACAATAGTTTATGCAAATGATTTTAAAATAGATGAAAATCCAGTATTAGGAGAAAAAACAAATATTAAAGCACTTAAAAATTTGAAAAATGTTAAAATGTTAATTCTAGACTCGCTTTATTCAAAATTTAGACAAAAAACTCCTTCTGAAAATGTTGCAAGGCAGATGTTAAAAGAAGCTTTGTTAAATGAAGAACATAAAGGAAGAGCAATTATTGTTACAACCTTCTCTTCTCATATTGCAAGACTGCATAGTATATCTGAATTTGGAAAAAGATTAAATCGAAAAGTAGTATTCCTAGGAAGGAGCCTTGGTAAATACATAAGTTCAGCTCAAAATCTAGATTTAATTAATTTTGGAAAAAATGTTGAAATTGTTACTTGGCCAAAACAAATAGAAAAAAAATTAAAGGAAATAGAAAAAAATGACAGGGGCAAATACCTTATTATTTGCACTGGCAACCAAGGAGAACCAAAATCAGTATTGTCAAAACTAATAAACAAGACATTCCATTTTGAATTCCTTCCAAATGACCTGGTTGTCTTCTCCTGCAATGTAATTCCAACTAAAATAAACATTCATAACAGGGAGGTAATGGAACAAAAATTAAAAAATTACAAAGTCACAATTCTAAAAGGGATTCATCAGTCAGGCCATGCTTGTGGTGAAGATATGAAAAATTTAATAAAATTATTAAAACCAGAGCATATTATACCAACTCATGGTGATCATGATAAATTAATTCACTTAAGCAAAATAGCTGTAGATGAACTTAACTATGAATTCGGGAAAACAGTACATTTATTAAATAATGGGGATAAATTACAAATAAAATAATGGAAAAGAAAGAAGAAATTATTGAAGTTTTGAAAAAAGTAAATGATCCAGAGATTCACATAGATGTCTGGACATTAAAATTAATTTATAATATTGATATAAAAGAAGAGATTGTAGAAATAAGAATGACATTTACAAGCCCGATGTGTCCTTATGGTCCTTTTTTAGTTGATAATATTAAAAATAAAATAAAAGAAGAATTAAAGTGGGTGAAAGAAGTAAAAGTAGAAGTTGTTTTCCAGCCAGTTTGGCAGCCTTCTGATGAATTAAAAGAAATATTGGGTATCCCATTATAAAATATACAAAAAAACACAATCATTCTTAAAAATCTAGAAGTATTTCTGTAAAAAAAGGAGGTTAAAGTTTTTTAGTTAAACTTTTTTTATAAAAAGGTTATATGAAATTTGCTCATCTTTCTGACAGCCATATAGGCGGCTGGCGTGAACCTAAATTAAGAGATTTAGGAATTCAGACATTTAGAAAAATAATAGAAAAATGCATCGAAGAAAATGTAGGTTTTGTTTTAATCTCAGGTGACTTATTTGATACAGCTCTTCCTCAAACAGAATTAATTAAAGAAACAGCCTCAATTCTAAAGCTATTGCATGAATATGATATCCCAGTATACGCAATTCCAGGTTCTCATGACTTTTCTCCGTCAGGAAAAACAATGATTGATGTTCTGGAAAAAACTGGATTGCTTCATAATGTAGTAAAATTTGATGAAAATAATAAATTACAATTCACAATAGATAAAACTAATGTTAAAATAACAGGATTATATGGAAAAAGGTTGGGGTTAGAAAAATTTGATTATGAAAAATTAGAAAAAGAACATTTAGAAAAAGAACCTGGTTTCAAAATATTCATGTTCCATACAGCATTAGAGGAATTCAAGCCAGCTGAAATGGAAAAAATGAAAGCTTATAGTTATAGAGATCTCCCTAAAAATTTTAATTATTATGCAGGAGGTCATGTGCATTATATTTTTGATATTAAAAAAGAAAATTATGGCTCGATTACATTCCCAGGTCCGGTATTTCCAAATAATTTCAAAGAATTAGAAGAATTAGAATGTGGTGGTTTCTATTTAGTTGAAGTTTTAAATCAAAATTTAAATTTAAAGCATATAAAAATAAAATTAAAAGAAGTATTAACACTAAAGATAAATATAAATAATATGTCTTCTTTTGAAGCAGAGGAATTTATTATAAATCAAATTAAAATCAACAATATCAAGGATAAAATTTTATTATTAAGAATATTTGGAGCTCTAAAATCAGGCAAAGTTACGGATATTAATTTTAAAAAAATTATGAATTCAGCTCAGGAAGCTTATATAGTTTTAAAAAATACTTATAAATTGACAAGCAAAGAAGCAGAAAATATAGAATACGAGAAATATAATTCAATAGATGAAATCGAGCACGACATTATTTTCCAGAATTTGGGTAAATTCAAATTTTCTATAAATGAAAAGAAAAAAGAGGTTCAGTATATAAAAGAAATAATGAGTTTATTAGATAAAGAAAAAAATGAAGGAGAAAAAAACGTTGATTTTGAAGGAAGAATTTTAAAAGATACAGAAAAAATTATAGAATGTTAATAAAGAAAATAAAACTAAAGAATATTAGAAGCTATATTGGTGAAGAAATAGAATTTGATAAAGGCATTACTTTATTGTCAGGAGATATAGGTTCAGGAAAATCAACAATTCTATTAGCTATAGATTTTGCTTTGTTTGGACTAAGAAAAGGTTATTTATCAGGAAATGCCTTGTTAAGAAATGGTGAAAAAGAAGGCTCAGTAGAATTAACATTTGAAATAGACGAAAAAGAAATAACAATAACAAGAAATCTGAAAAGAACTTCGACATCAATAGCCCAAGATTATGGTACTTTAAAGCAGTCAGAAAAAAGAGAATATTCCGCGATAGAATTAAAAGATTTTATTTTGTCAAAATTAAATTATCCTAAAGAATATCTTACAAAATCAAAATATTTCATTTACAATTATACAATTTATACCCCACAGGAAGAAATGAAACAAATTCTTTTAGGGGATAAAGAATATAGATTAGATACAATAAGAAAAGTATTTGGAATTGATAAATATAAAAGAATAAAAGAAAACTCTAAAATCCTAATTGATAACATTAGATTAAAAAAGAAAGAATTATCATTAATAACAGATAAGCAAGAAGAAAAAAAATTTGAAAAAGAAGATAAACATTATAAAATTGTAAATAATATAAATTTAATAGAAAATCTAAAACTAGATTTAGAAAAATTAAAGGCAAAATTACTGGAGAAACAAAATGCAATCCTCAGTTTAGATAAAGAAATAAAAGAATTTAATGATTTTAAAAAGCATTTAGAATTAAAAAATCTTGAATTAAGTTATAAAACTAGGCAAATAACTAAAAATGAAGATGATACTATAAATTTAGAAAAAGAAATTTTAAAATTAAAAGAAGAAACAAAGGAAAATATTGAATTTAATAAAGAAATTAAAATAGAAAAAGAAAACTCTTTGAAAAAATTAAATGAAGAATTACAGGAATTAAAATTAAAAGAAAGAGAATTTCTAATTAAAAAATCAAATTCCCTAGAAATAATCAAAAGCATAGAAAAACTGGATATTTGCCCTACTTGCAAACAAAATGTTACGATAGAATATAAATCTAATATAAATTCTAAGGAAAATGAAATTATAATAAAATTAGATTCAGAATCTGCCCAAATAAAAGATAAAATAAACTCAATTACAAAAGAAATATCTGATCTAACAATAATTCTAAATAATCTAGCAAGAAAGGAAAATTTAATTGAAATCATAAATCTAAAAAGAAAATCTTTGCAGGAAAAATTAGTTAAAATTGAAGAAATAAAAACTCAAAATTTGAAATTAAAAGAAGAAATTCAGAAATTAAAAGAAGAAACTGAAAATCTAAACAAAATTATACATTCGTATTCTGATTTAGATAAAAAATATGAGACTCAAAAAAGAGAATTAGAACTATTAAATAAAGAAAATAATGATATGGAAGTAAAAAAAGCTGTGTTGGAAAATGATATTCAGAATTTAAATAGAGAAATAGAAAAAATAAACCAAGAAATAGAAAAAATAAATGAAGCAAAGAGAAAATTAAATTACTTAACACAATTGCAGAGTTTTATTGAAGGTAATTTCATCAACATATTAGAGACAATAGAGAAAAAAGTTATGTTAAAAATAAAAAATGATTTTGATAGTTTCTTCCAAAAGTGGTTTTATATGTTGATTGATTCTGAAATAATTAAAGTTAAGCTAGATGAGGAATTTTCTCCAATTATTGAACAGGCAGGACATGAATTAGAATATGTAAATCTATCAGGTGGGGAAAAAACAGCGGCAGCCTTAGCATACAGATTGGCCTTAAATCAAATTATCAACACTTTTGTAAGTGAAATTAAAACAAAGGATCTTTTAATTTTAGACGAGCCAACAGATGGCTTTTCTTCAGAACAATTAGATAGATTAAGACAAGTTTTTGAAGAATTAAACACTAACCAGATAATTATAGTAAGTCATGAAAATAAAATAGAAAGCTTTGCAGATAAAATAATAAGATTGCAAAAAACAGATCACATAACAAAAATAATCTAATTTTCTTTAATAAACTTTTTCTCAAAAAGTTTAAAGTATAGATAAATTGTAAGCCAGCTTCTGTTGAATTTCCTTAAAAGGAATAATTCATACTAACATTTTACTAAGCGTCTGTAAAAGACTTGCACTAGCCAGGACTTGCCGTTTCAATCTATCCTATAGGAACGTCTTTGGGTTAGCTCATTTCCTTCTCAGGAAATTTCGCCAATATCATCCTACCCATAGGAGATATCGTTTCTGAGCAGTTGCCAACTTTTTCAAGTTCTTTCTTGCAAAAGTGACTTTTTTTGCAGTGGCTGGACTTTCCTCAGAACTTAAGTTCCGAAAGTTAGTTTTTACCTATACTTTAAGTAAAAACTTGTTAAATCTATTTTTAAATTTTTCTAATTACTAAAAAAAGGAGTTTGTGTCGTGTCTGGAAATTATTAATGCGAATAACTCATTATTTTAACCTGATTTATTAAACAAAAAAAGGGCTCTGGTGCATTCCTAAATTTTAAATAGAAAAGAGGCATAGCCTCCTTTATTGCAAAAAAGGAGAGGTGATGCCTCATTGATAAATGAGTATGAAGATTATTTAAAATTTGTTGATTCTGCACTAGAGTTAGCCAAAAAAAGAAAACTTTATATATAAGTTATTTTAATAGAAAATTTCTATGGTGGAATAAAAATATAAGATATAAAAATTCTAGTCATAAATTCACGCCATGTGTTTTGATTCATGATAAACATCTTGGCTTATATGAGTACTTGATGCTCACATTAAGTATGATGCAAGCATGTAATTGTGTGTAGAGCTTAGTAAAAGTTAGATTTTTACAAGATCTTGCGTGAATTCCTGTTTATCCTGCAGGAGGTCACTGCTATTGGGATGCGATTTAGACATGCAAGTCAAGGATTCTTCGGAGTCCTGGCGTACGGCTCAGTAACACGTCGATAATCTGCCTTATGGTCTGGGATAACCTTGAGAAATTGAGGATAAGCCCAGATAAGAAAAAACTACTGGAATGTGTTTTTTCTGAAAAGCAATGCCATAAGATGAGTCGGCGGCTGATTAGGTAGTTGGTGAGGTAAAGATTAGAATCAACCTTGATTCTAAATTACAAGCTCACCAAGCCTGTGATCAGTAAGGGGAATGAAAGTTCTGGCCTTGAGAAGGACACTGAGACAAGGGTCCTAGCCCTAAGGGGTGCAGCAGTCGCGAAACCTTTACAATGCGCGTAAGCGTGATAGGGGTATCCCAAGTGCCTACCTTCTGGGTAGGCTTTTGCTGAGTATAAATAGCTCAGAGAATAAGTGGTGGGCAAGACTGGTGCCAGCAGCCGCGGTAACCCCAGCGCCACAAGTGGTGACCACAATTATTGGGCCTAAAGCGTCCGTAGCTGGCTCAAAAAATCCTTTGTGAAATTGTTGGACTCAATCTAACAACGTGCAGAGGAGACTTTTGGGCTTGAGACCGGGAAGAGATAGAAGTATTCCTTGGGGAGCGGTTAAATGTTATAATCCTTGGAGGACTACCAATAGCGAAGGCATCTATCTAGAACGGGTCTGACAGTGAGGGACGAAAGCTAGGGGAGCAACGCGGATTAGATATGGACAAGAAACTTATAAAATTTAAAATAATGTTGCAAAAAAATTAATTTATTTTAAATAAATGTCTCTTATGTTCACTAAATACCCGATTAGTCCTAGCTGTAAACGCTGCGAACTAGGTGTTGCATATTCTTTGGGAGTATGCAGTGCCGGAGCGAAGGTGTTAAGTTCGCCGCCTGGGAAGTACGGCCGCAAGACTGAAACTTAAAGGAATTGGCGGGGGCGCACTACAAGGGGTGAAGTGTGCGGTTTAATCTAACTCTACTCAGAAAATCTTACCATGGGCGATGGCATGATGAAGGTCAGATTAAAGGTCTTACCTAAAGGGCCCAGAGATGCTGCATGGCCGTCGTCAGCTCGTGCCGTGAGGTGTCACGTTAAGTCGTGCAACGAGCAAGACCTACATTTATAGTTGCTAACGAGTCTTTTCGATGTTCGAGCACACTATGAAGACTGCCTTGGTAACAAGGAGGAAGGTGTAGGCAACGATAGGTCTGTATGGCTCGAATCTCATGGGATACACACGCACTGCAATGATAAGGACAATAGGATACAACTCCGTAAGGAGAAGTTAATCCCTCAAACCTTATCTTAGTTCAGATTGAGGGTTGTAACTCACCCTCATGAAGCCGGAATCCCTAGTAATCGGATATCATCAGTGTCCGGTGAATACGTCAATGTGCCTTGCACACACTGCCCATCAAGTCAACCGAGCAGAGTTTTGGTGAGGTTTAGTTTTTAGCTAAATCAAATCAGAGCTCAGTAAGGTGGGTTAAGTTGTCACAAGGTATCTGTAGGGGAACCTGCAGATGGATCACCTCCTTTTATTTTATCTTTTACTAAGTACACAAACTAATTACATGCTTGAAAAAATTATGGGCCCGTAGCTCAGTCTGGTTAATCATTTTTGATTAAACTTTTTGCGAAAAAGTTTTTAGGACAATAGAGCACTGCCCTTGCAAGGCAGGGGCCTCGGGTTCAAAATAATTTTTGTTAGACTCAAAAATTAATGAACATCCCGACGGGTCCACTCTAATCTTTTTTAGAAAAAGAGATTAATCAAAAAAAAATGGAAATATTTTTCCATAATTTTTTTGGTAAAGCTTTTTTCTTAAAAAAGGTTTAATGCAGCTCAGAAATTTGAAATAATTTTTGGGTGAAGAGAATCATCTAAAACTTTACAAAAAGTTTTTTCACGCTCATTAGGAGATGATAAGAATTTTCTGTTAACGCTTTTTTGCGAGAAAAGATTAGTTCTTATTTTTGATGAAACTTTTTTTGAAAAAAGTTTCTAATGATTCTGTGCATAGGCAATTCGAGGTCTGATGTTCCTACTCCATTAGGTGAATGACTTGGCTCAAGTGCTGATGAAGGGCGTGGCAAGCTGCGATAAGTTCCAGTGAAGTGCACGCAACTTTTGAGCTGGAAATCCCTGAATGAGACTTCTCATTAGATCTGAAAAGATAGGGAACCCAGGGAATTGAAACATCTTAGTACCTGGAGGAAAAGAAATTAATAAAGATGTCGTGAGTATCAGCGAGAAAAAACGACATAGAGCAAACTGAATCTTTTTTAGAAATAAAAAAGAAATGTAGTGTAATAGGACCTTACTTATGATCTGAGTTAGATTTAGTCAAAGTTCTTTGGAAAAAGATACCTAAGAGGGTGATAGTCCCGTAGATTAAACTAACAGACTTATAAGGTATCCTGAGTAGCGCTCATTGGATATTGGGCGTGAATTTGGGAGATATTAACTTCCAACTCTAAATACTACTTGAGACCGATAGCAAAAAGTACTGCGAAGGAAAGTTGAAAAGAACCTTTAACATGGAGTGAAAAGAACCTGAAACCTAATGGATACAGAATGATACTATTCTTCGGAATTGTATCGTGCGTTTCGAATAACGAGCCAGGGAGTGCATTTAAGTGGCGAGAGTAAAAATTTTACAATTTGTACTCGCAAGGAAACTAAAAATCTGCATTTCACGAAAGAGATTAGGTATGAAAGTGCCTAGAGTCACTTGAATGCGACCTGAATCCAGTCGATCTATCCCAGAGTAAGGTGAAGCAGGGGTAAAACCTTGTGGAGGCCTGAAGCAGTTCTAGTGTAAATCTGTTTGTATAACTTTGGATTAGGGGTGAAAAGCCAATCGAGACTGGTTATAGCTGGTTCCTGTCGAAATAGGCCTTAGTCTAGTCTTGAATGAGGTAGTTGGAATTGTAGAGCTACGGATTTAGGAGCAAGGGGAAGAAATTCCTCCCTTCTTTGTCCAACTCCGAATGTTCTAACATCATAGAATTCAGGAAAAAGCGGCGTGGGATAAGCTCATGTTGCAAGAGGGGAACAACCCAGACTATAGTTAAGGTCCCTAAATACTGGTTAAGTGTCAAAGGGTAAAAGGTGTATATAACCAGAGACATGAGGGAGGTATGCTTAGAAGCAGCAATCCTTTAAAGAAAGCGTAATAGCTCACCTTTCAAGGTTATACGCCCTGAAGATGGACGGGGCTAAATCAGTTACCGATACTATAGACTAGTTTAAAAAACTAAGTGGTAGGCAGGCGCTTTATTAGGGTAGAAGCTTTTTCAAAAGAAAAAGTGGACCTAATAAAATTGAGAATCCTGGTAGTAGTAGGAGCAATATAGGGTAAGACTCCCTAATATCTGAAGAGTAAGGGTTTCTTAGCAATGCAAATCAGCTAAGAGTAAGTTAATCCTAACCAAAGGCCTAACAGGTCTTCGGGAATGGGAAAAAGGTTAATATTCCTTTACTGTTTAAGTACATGTGGCAACACAAATTTAATTTCAGACGCTTTGGGCTAAATCAATATCTATTGTCGTAGATATTAATTAGAGCAAATCAAGGAAGTACTGTAATGGTGAGAACTTGATTAATTCTAAGAATAGTAGGCCTTATGGTTTATTTGATTGATGCCTTGAGCCCGTGAAAATGAAATTAATTGAATCTTGAACAATTATACCCAGAACCAACACAGGTACTCTAGGTGAGAAGCCTAAGATAAGATGGTCTAAACTAACTAAGGGAAATCGGCAATTTAGTTCCGTATCTTTGGTAGAAGGAATCCCTGCGGTTGTGGTCTTATGATTGCAATTACAGGGCTCAGTAACAAGGCGGGTCCGACTGTTTAACAAAAACGCAACGTCTCGCAAGACAGCAATGTTGTGTATGAGACGTGACGTCTGCCCAGTGCAAGTATCTCAAACCTCTTTTCAAGGAGGCTAAGGACTTGTAAACGGCGGGAATATTTGTTGTAAGGCGGTAAAGGGAGTACTTAGTTCAATATATATTGAGTATTGAGGCTGAAAGTAAAAGGAAATTTTTGGAAAATATTCCTGTTGAACATCCAGTACTCCTGAAAAACCTTTAACAATTCTAGACTATAATTCTCTTAAGGTAGCGAAATTATCATTAATCTCGCTTTAGATTTAAGATGAAAAAAAGCCATTCATCTAAGAGAATAGCCTTTGGGTTTGTTAAACAAATGAGAGAAAAATTTTAGCAATGGGATTAATGATATCGTTGTACCTTGTCGTTTGAATGACGACGCGCATGAATGGCGTAACGAGATCCGCACTGTCCCTAGTTAGTGTCCACTGAAAATACCCTTCTGGTGTGCAGGCCAGAGACCTCCAGCGGGAAGAAAAGACCCCGTAGAACTTTACTGTAGTTTGTTGTTGTGATATAGATTCTACTGTGTAGCATAGGTGGTAGTTGCTATGCCTTGGCTGCTAGGTCAAGGATAGACAAAACTGAAATACCACTCTGCAGAATTTATGTTGCTTACTAACCTGTTAGGACAGCAGCAGATAGACAGTTTGGCTGGGGCGGCACCCTGTTGAAAAGATATCAACAGGGCCCAAAGGTCAACTCAAGATGTTTGGAAATCATCTGAAGAGTGCAAGAGCAAAAGTTGGCTTGACTGGATTTTGACCATTAAAAAATCCAGAGACAAAAGTCTGGTCTAGCGAACCCCTATGTCCTTATTAATAGGGGCTAGGTATGACAGAAAAGCTATCTCGGGGATAATCTAGGAGAAACATCAAAAGATTATATACAACTATCACCGAGTATTAAATATGAATAAAAAATTTGCATATTTAATCGGTGTGTTGCATGATGCACATATTATCAACAAGAAATCAAATTCCCAATATGGTTTTGAAATTGAGCAAAAAAATAAAAAATACGCTGAATTTTTGTCAACTTTCTTTTCACAGTTATTCAAAATTGAAAAACCAAAGTTAGAATTACGTGAAAGAAGTTGGGGAAATTATTGGCGTATTAGAATTTATTCAAAGAAAATATTTGAAGAAATTGTTCAATATGACTTTACAAAAATAATTAAGTCGCAATCAAAACAAATTAAAAAGGAAATGATTCGAGGATTTTATGATGCTGAAGGATCAGTAAGCAGTGATGAAGTAAGAATGTTTAATAAAAATACAAAACTCTTAGAAACTTTGCATGATATTTTATCTACTGAGTTTAATTTAAGACTTGGAAAGATAGTTGTATCAAAGGATGATGTTTATCAGCTTCCAATTTATGCGAAAAATGATAAAAACAAGTTTATGAAAATTTTCAAACCAATTCATCCTGATAAGTTTAAGATTTTCTCTTAGATCCCTAGAACTGAGTCGTAGCGCCTAAGAGCTCATATCGATGGCGCTGTTTGCTACTTCGACGTCGGCTCACCATATCCTGGCTGTGCAGAATGTCGCAGGCAAAATTAACTCAATAGTTTTTCTAACCAAAAAATTCTAAGTCTTTTCTTCAAATTCTGTTAGTCAGAAGAATTAAAAATCTTCAAAAAGAAAAGACTAGTTAGAACTATAATAATTTCATATTCATTTTTAGAAATTATTGAGAAAAATTTTGTCCTTCGAACTGTAGGCAGCCAAGGGTGGGGGTGTTCACCCATTAAAATGGTTCGTGAGCTGGGTTAAGGAACGGTTGTAAGCAAATGTATAAGCAAACTAAAACATCTCTGTATATTTGCTGAAGTGAGGTTTAAGTCCTCCCGTTTAATATAACGTTGTGAGACAGTTTGGATTATATCTACTGGAGGTGCATAATATCTGAGGGTAAGGATCATTTAGTACGAGAGGAACGGTGATTCGGAGCCTCTGGTCTATCGGTTGTCTGACAAGGCAGGCCGAGCAGCTACGCTCTAATGGATAACTCCTGAAAGCATCTAAGGAGGAAGCCAAACTCAAAACGAGATATAGGACGCTCAAAGAACATGAGCTTGATAGGACTGAAGTGTAAGTATGAAGCTTCGGCGACATATTCAGCTTGCAGTTACTAATCGTCCAAAACCATCAAACTTCAAATAATTGCCTATGTACATTTTTTATTTTTTAATTCTATAATTTTTATCAGAGAAATCTTAATATAATCAAATTTCCGGAGATTTTATTAAAGTGATTTAAATGACAAAGCAAAGAAGATATGGAATTGATGTTATTAATATCTACCTAACTCAATTAACAAATCCAAAATTCTCTTTAGAAGAAGAAAAAGGTCTAGCTGAAAGAGCAAGAATAGATGAAAAAGCGAGAGAAGAACTTTTGTTGGGTACATTGTGGGTGGTTCCAGCTATTGCCAATAGATTCATGGGAAGTGGCTTAGATTATATTGATTTAATTGGTGAGGGAAATTACGGCCTTATAAAATCAATAAATTCATTGGATAAGTTTAGGGGGAGTAGCAGATTCAGCACTTATGCAGGAGAAATAATTCTTAACACAATATATGACTTGCTTAGAAAAGAAAAAAGGCAGGCTAAATTTAAAATAGAAGATTTTACAAAATTAGTTGATCAAAATCCAGGCCCATTAGAAATTTTAGAAAGAAAAGAATTATTGGGGAATCTTGAAAAAGCAGTTGAAAATTTATCGCAAGCTGAAAAAAGTTTTTTAAGAAGTCTATTTGTAAAAGATAAGAAAATAAATGCAATAGCGCAGTCAGTTAATAGAAAAAAACTTTTTTTATATAGAAAAAGAAATAAAATATTTGAAAAAATAAAAGAAAAAATGAAAATTTAAAAATGTTCTAAATATTTCCAAGTTACTTCAATTTCTTCAACTCTCTCATAAGGACTTACATCAGTCTTTATTTTACTGCCAGAATTATATTCCAATATTCCTTGATAAGCAATCATTGCACCATGATCACCACTATATTCTAAAGGTACAGAATAAAATTTTGCTTTTCTTTCATTACACATTATTGTAAGCATTTCTCTTAATCTTCTGTTTGCAGCCACCCCACCAATTAAAACCAATTCCTTTTTTCCGCAATTAGCCATTGCTCTTTCACTTACTTCAGTTAACATTGAAAAACAAGTTTCTTGCAAACTAAAGCATAAATCTTCTTTCTTATTGCCTTTCATAAGTAAATCAGCAGCTTTGGTTATTATTCCTGAAAAGCTTAAATCCATCCCCTTAACAATATAGGGCAGTTCAGAATAGCTTCCTTTTTTAGCCAGTTCTTCAATTTTCGGGCCGCCTGGAAATCCCAAGCCTATTTCTCTTGCAAATTTATCCAAAGCATTTCCTATAGCTAAATCCAAAGATTCCCCAACTTGGTGAAATCTTTTATTTTCCAAAATTAAAATTTGCGTGTTTGCTCCAGATACAAATAAGTAAATTGGATCTTTAACTTTCGTGTGAAAATGAGCAGAACTTAAGTGGCTTGCAACATGATTAACACCAATAATGGGCAAATTCATTTCTTTTCCAAATTCCAATGCAATTTTCCTTCCTTCATGTAAACTAGGTGGCAATCCTGGGCTTCTTGAAAAACTTATCAAATCTATTTTGGGGTATTTTGCTTTCAAAATAGCTTCTTCAATAATCCTTTTTCCAACTTTTCTATGATGCTTAGCAGCGTCAATTGGTATTATCCCGCCTTTTTCAGTTTTCAACATGTCTCTTGTATCAGAAAGAATTTTCTTTTTACTGGAAACTATTCCACATCCAAATGTATGGGAAGTTGATTCAATACCTAAGCATATCATAAATAAAAGAAAAAAATAAAGATTAAAAATCTTTTTATCTAAAACTATTTAGAGTATATAGTCATCAGCCGAATATTTTCCAGCACCTATTAAAGCCAATGTCAAAAGTCCAGCAAACAAGGTTAACACAAATTCTATTCCCCCTGGAACTAAAAATCCATTTGGCAAGTGTACCAGCAATAAAGCAACCAACATATTAACAGCTAATAATACACTAGTATATCTTGTCATTAATCCCAATAATAAAGCAATTCCACCAAAAAATTCAAGCAAAGAAACTATAATTGCAAAAAATGTAGGTAAAGGAATCCCTAAACTTGCAAAAAATCCAGCTGTTCCTCCTGGAAAGTTCCCAGTAAATAATTTTAAGTATCCATGATAGATAAATACTGCTCCCAAGGCAATTCTTAAAGGCAACAACCCATAATCCGAATATTTTTTTAAATGATGTGTCATTTTTCCTCCTTTATAATATAAATTTTGTTGTTTTTATTTCGTCATATAATTTCATGTAGTCTGGTGCTTTTGTTAAACTCTTTATTTTAGCAAACTTTGAGCAAAGACCTTGAAAAAAATACAACAATTTTTCTTCTATTTCCTCTTCATTCTCAATTCTTGTTATATAGATATTTTGTAAAATATCATTACTATCTTCCACTATCATCCTGTCTTTTTTCTTAATTTCCAATAAAATGCTGTTCACAATTTCCACTGGGTTCTTTAGATAAAATTGTTTCACTATTTGCTCTACCTGATCATTTCTTGTAAATGTAATTCTTATAGATGAAATAGATTCTTTTGGTTTAAAGTCTAAAATCTCTAATTTTTTTACTCTGTAAATTGTTTTCTGCATAGTCTAGGTAATATTGTCAAATTTAAAAACTTTATTACATTCCATTTTTCTTTTCGTAAATTTTCCTAAAGTTTTTTTAACTTCTAAGAAACTTATCAATATTAAAATTCTTTGCAAATTCTAAACATTTCATCATTTTTTCTTTACTTCCATAAATTACTCCTTTTAAATCTTCAAGGCTTTCTTCTAAAGAAATAGAAGTGTTGATAAAATATTTAAATAAAGATAGATAAGTTAATTCTTTTCTTATGCTTTCAATTCTTTGCCCAGAATTAGAATCTTCCTTAAGCCTTATTCTTTGAATTAAAGTAGTAAATTTCTCTGGTGTAATAAAAATAGTAACCATGTCTTTATCCAAATCTTTATGATTTTTTAAAATATTAGCTACTCCCTGAACATCCATTACCCAAACTACTTTTTTGCCTTCTTGTTTTAATTTATTTTTAACTTCATCTTTCAAAGTGCCATAATAATTTCCATGTACTAATGCAGTTTCTATAAATTTGCTCAGGTCTTTAAAATCCTCTTCTTTTAAAAAATAGTAGTCATTTTTGTCAACTTCTCCCTCTCTTGGCTTTCTGCTTGTGGACGTGACAATCCTGGCTATTTTCGGGTCTTTTAGCAATAAATTTACTAATGTAGTTTTTCCTGATTGTGCAAAGCCAGAAATAATATATAAAACCATAGTCTAAAAACTCATTAATTTAATATAAATATTTTTATATTCTCTATTTATTCTTTTTAGATATGTTGACAGAAAAATCAGTTGGGGGTATTATATTTTTTGAAGAAAATAATAAAAGAAAATATCTTTTATTAGAGTATGAAAGAATAAACGACCAAAAAGGACAACATAAATATTGGGATTTTCCAAAAGGTCATGTAGAAAAAGATGAAAAAGAAACAGACACCTTATTTCGAGAAATAAAAGAAGAAACTGGGCTAGAAGACGTAAATCTAATTCTGGGGTTTAAAGAAAAATTAAAATATTTCTTCAAAAAAGATAGTAAATTAATTAGTAAAGAAGTTATCTATTACTTATTAAAGTCAAATACAAAAGAAGTTAAAATATCTTTTGAGCATAAAGGGTTTAAATGGATTGATTATGAAGAAGCTTTAAAGCAGATAGAGTTCAAGTCCTCAAGAGATATGTTAAAAAAAGCTGAAAACTTTATTAAGAGCTCATTAATGAATTATGAATAAATTTAAAAACAAGCATTTTAGTTTTTTAGTTAACCTAGAGAATGAAAAGAAACTAGGTTCTTATAAAATGGCAGATATAAAAGCACTTTGTTCAATATGCGGTAAAAACTGGGCTGATTTGGTTTGTGATAATTGTTTGTCCTATGTTTGTCAGGAATGTTTTGATAAAGATAAAAAAATGTGTAAGCCTTGCACTAAAGGCCCACAGTTTTAGCATTATTAAATCTCTTAATTTCTAAAAATTTATAAGCTTATCTGGCTTAAATAAGAAATCCCAAAAATAAACCAAAACAAAATGAAATTAGAAAATTTATTTAAATATTTAACAGGAGCTTTTATAGTTCTAATGTTGACTGATGCTATTACGACAACTAAAGAAGAGATAGCTACGCGAGAGAAAGCCAGACAAGAAACTAAAATGCATAGAAATCTGCAAAAATATGGCTCTGTTTTATACATAAAAAACCCAGAAGCAGAAAACCAGATTTATATTGTCTTGCTAGAAAACCCAACAGATTATAAATTGCTTTATGGAAGCAGAAGAAGAGCAAGAGTTAAACTAGAAACATACAGAATAGCTGAATCAATAATAAAAGCCAGAAAATTAGAACTAATTCTTATGCCAGGAGATTATGAAAATCACAATTATGATTTCTTAACCTATGAATTTTTTAAAGGAAAATTATCAGATGAAGATTTATCTGAATTAAAAGAAATTGACGATGATGCTCTGGAAAAAAGGATGTTAGATCTACCCATAAAAAAAACGCCAGAACATTCTCAAAAAATAATGGATGTCCCGAGACTGTTAAAACTTAATTTCCCGGATTTAAAAATGTTGGGAGTTGACAATGATCAATTGTATGTCTTAAGCTTAATAATCTCTGATTTACTAGAAACAGAAAAAAAACCATCAAAAAGAAAGCAGTTCTTATCAGATTTAGACTACTTAAATTCACTAAGATCAGCACAGGCTTTAATAAATGCACCGTTAAAAACTGAAGCAGAATTTGACGAAGGCAGAATTCAAAAAAGAGAAGCAATAATTCTTATTGAAATCTCAAATGAGATAATACCTTCAATAAGAGTAAATAAAGTAAAGATTTTACAAAGACAAATAAAATTAGAAGACAGAATAATTGAGTCTTTTGGTTTAGAAGAAAATCTTTCTTTTGGTAAAAGAGGCTATGGGGTTAAAGTAATAGCTCCTAATTGTCTTTTAAACTAAAAAATAATTTTGACTGGGCTTCTTGCAAAAGTTTATCTCTTAACTACAATCTCAATAATATCCCTGTTCTTCAGCAAATATTCTTTTCCAATTACTCTTTTTGCCCTAACGTCATAAGCCTTAATGAAGTTGTTTCCTAAATCAGTATGTAGTCTAAATGCAAAATCTAAAGCACTAGAACCATCAGGCATCAAGTAACAATCTGGAATAGTTCTCCCTTCAGAATCTTTTAAATTATTTAAACCACCAGGAAATATAGCTAAATATTTTAATAAATCGAAAACAGCAAAATCCAAAATATCCTGTACTCCAGTGCTTCCATAAATATCAAGAACATTCTTTTGGATATATTCCAGCGCATTTTTCTGTTCTTTAGTTAATTTATCTGAAATAATTTTAAAGCTATTTTCACCAGGAATATACTCAATTAATTCATGTTTTGCAGCCTCCCGTAAAGCTAATTCAGAATCAGCTGAACTAGGAATAATAGTATATTCAGGAAAACTTTCCTTTAATCTGTCTAAATTTAATTTACTTCCATTAATATCTATTTTATTAGCAGCAATAATAATTGGTTTTGTCACTCTTCGTAATTCACTTGCTAAACTCTTTAAATCATCATTACTCCACTCAGTCGGATGGTGGATTAATTTTAATTTTTTTATTGATTCTTCAACATTTTCTTCTGCAACTTTTAAACTAGAAAGTTGTTTTGCAAGAGCTTTTTTTATATTTTGATTTTCTTGTTGCACAGTCCTTGCAAATTTCTCCCAACCTTTTTTCATTATTCCAAAATACCACATATCTAATTCATGCTCTAAAAATCTAACATCTTTCAAAGGATCGTGGCTTAAAGGCTTCACACTTTCTCCTTTTTCATTTGTACTCCCAGAAATATCAATAATGTGGATTAATGCATCTGCTGAAGCAATACTGGTAAGAAATTCATTTCCTCTGCCAGCACCAATATGACTGCCTTCTATAAGTCCAGGAATATCAGTTAGTTTTATAGGTACAAACCTATTTTCATTAATGCAGTACCCAAATCTTGGAGTGCATTTAACCTTAAATTCTCCTTCAATACATTTTACCTTTACATATGCAATTCCTTCCTGGCTTTTTAAGGTTGTGAAGGGATAATTAGCTATTTCTGCTTCAGCTAAAGTAGCAGCCTTAAAAAAACTGCTTTTTCCTACAGATGGTTTTCCAAATAAAGCTATAAACATATTTCTTTTTTATAAAAAACTCCTTTAAAAAATTATTGTAAATCTAAATTATGGGTATATTTGCTCTATTGTTATTAAAAATCTCTTTTTAACAAAAATGTTTAGTCGAGCCATAATCAAGTGCCTTTATAAATTAATTTTTTTGCAGCATCTTTAGCTGTAAAAAATCCTTTTATAACTATTGATATTTTTCCAAAAAGTCATTTTATAAGAATAAATTAAAAAATAGCAAAACTATTTTAAAACAGAATAAACTTTTCTAAATACAGCATTAAAAAATTCTTTATTAAAGTTTTTCTTCTTAAAATCCCTAAAATATAAAATTATTAATTCATGGCATTTTTTGGAAACCTTATTAATATTTGATTCATAGCATTTTGAAAGATATCTTACTAATTCATGAGCGCGTTTAGTTTTATACAAAGGCAAAATTACAGAAATTAAGCTTAATTCAAATTCAAAAACCAATCTTATTAAATCCAAATCATATTGGGCGCTTTTCTTTAAATCGCCGTAAAAAACAGGTCTTGGACATATCTTTCTGTCAAATTCTAATTTATAATAAGTTATTAAATATTTTGTTAATTTATTCTTGACTAGTTCATTATTTGCATAAATATCTTTTAAAGTAAGAATAGAAATTGTAGAAATGTCATTAAATAACCACTCTAAATCCCTTTTTTCATATTTTAATTTCATAAATAATTGGTGGTTTCTTCCCATTATATTCTCAAAATCTTCCAAAACTTTTTTATATACTCCCTTGTTTATTTGGTTAATATGGCTGATCTCATGCAATAATAATCCAATTAAACTGTCTTCCTTCTTAGCCAGAACTTTATCCATATAAATTATGATCACCCCCCTATTTTTATACTTGAAAGAAAAAGAGATTTTATGCGAGCAAGCAATTTTAAGTCTTTTTTGAATATTTCGAGGTAATTTAATAGAATAACATAAATTGATATTTTCTAGAAAATAAATATGTAAATTTCTAGGTATTTTAATAAGCCTCTTTGTTTTATTAAATGTATTTTCAATATAATTCTTGTCTAAATGCCCAATAACCTTTATATTCATCAATAAAATATAGTAAATTTTAAATATATATAATTTTGCAAGTATTTTTAGTTTTCAAATGTTAAAATTTACCTCTAAAGTAATAGAAGTTTTTGATGAAACACCTGACACAAGAACAATTAGGTTTGAAGTAGATCCATCTTTTTCATTTAAACCAGGTCAGTTTGTAATGATAAACGCAGATGTAAAAGTAAATGGAGAGAAAAAAATTATAAAAAGAGCTTATTCAATATCATCTTCTCCATTAAAAAAAGAGCATATAGATCTAACAGTTAAGACCTATGAAACAGGTTTAGTTTCTAAAAGACTTTATTTCATAAAAAAAGATGAAAAAATGGAAATTTCAGGTCCTTTTGGACATTTTATATTTGATGAAAATATTCATAAGCATATTGCTTTAATTGGAGCTGGTTCAGGTATTACACCATTAATGTGCATGATGCGTTATATCCAAGACAAAAATCTAGATAATATTGAGGTAGATATAATTTATTCTTCAAAAACTCCAGATGATATAATCTTTAGAGAAGAGTTCTTGAAAAATAGTAAAAGAAATATAAAAATTAACCTTACAATAACAAGACCAGCTCAAAACAATTCATGGAAATTAACAGGAAGAATTGACGAACAAATGTTAAGGCATTGTATAAAAGAAATAAATTCACCTTATTATTATATAGCTGGTCCAACACCAATGGTAGAAGAAACAAATAAATTATTAAAACAAATTGGTGTTTCAGAAGAAAAAATAAAATTAGAGAGATTTGGAGCTAATGCATAAAAATTCTAAAACTTTAAATATTCAAAAACCAGAACAATTCTATGGAAAAAAAAGAGTTTACAGTTACTCCATGGGAAGTTAAAGGCGAAGTAGACTATGATAAATTAGTAGAACAATTTGGTGTTCAAAAAATTGATAATCTTATTCTAAATAGAATACAAAAACATACTAAAGAATTGCATTTCATGCTAAGAAGAAAAATATTTTTTGCTCATAGAGATATAAATTGGTTATTAGATGAATATGAAAAAGGGAATAAATTTTATATTTATACAGGAAGAGCGCCTTCTGGCCCAGTACATTTAGGCCACTTAATGATTTGGGTATTTACAAAATGGTTGCAGGATAAATTCAAAACTGAATTATTATTTCAATTTCCAGATGAAGAAAAATTCCTGTTTAAAGAAAATTTATCCTTAGAAAAGTCAGAAGAATATTTGCATGAGAATATGCTTGATGTAATTGCATTAGGTTTTGATCCTAAAAAAACTAAATTCTTAATAGATACAAAAAATGCAGACTTAATGTATAAAGAAGCTTGTAAAGTTGCAAAAAAAATAACTTTTTCAACAGTTAAAGCAGCTTTTGGATTAAATGAACAATCAAATATTGGAGCAATATTTTATACTTCAATGCAAGCAGTTCCAGCATTTTTGCCATCAGTTTTAAAAAATAAAAAAATTCCTTGTTTAATTCTCCATGCAATAGACCAAGATGTCCATTTCAGAATTACAAGAGATATTTTGCCAAAATTAGGATATTATAAACCAGCTTCAATTCAGGGAATTTTCTTGCCGCCTTTAACAGGACCATTAGGAAAAATGTCAGCATCAGAAGAATCATCTGCAATTTACACTACAGATTCTTCAAAAGAAAGCGAAAATAAAATTAAAAAATACGCTTTTTCAGGTGGACAAGCAACAATAGAAGAACATAGAAAAAAAGGAGGAAATCCAGACATAGACGTATCTTACCAATGGTTAAGAATGTTCTTTGAGCCAGATGATAAAAAATTAATGAAGATTCATGACGATTATAAATCAGGAAGATTACTAACTGGAGAATTAAAAGAAATCTTAATAGAAAAAGTTATAAAATTCTTAAAAGAACATCAAAAGAAAAGAGAACAAGCAAAAAAACAAATTAATAAATTCCTAATTAAATAATTATTTTTTATTCTATTTAAGAAAATAGATTATTAAACCTACCACTAAAAAGATTTATATATAACCTAAGTTAAATAATATATAACTCATATATAATAAAAATGAAAACATACTCAAAAACTAGAGCAATCGGAGGATCCTTGGTAGTTACAATACCGGCAAATATAGTCAAAGCCGAAAGAATAAAAGAAAATGAACTAGTAGAAATAGAAATAAAAAAAACCAAAAAAGACTATTTTGGTACTCTAAAAGGAATTGGACGTTTTACAGAAGAAGATGAATTAAAAGGTCAATTAGAAGAAGAATGAAATACCTTATTGATGCATATGCCTGGGTTGAATATTTAACAGGAGGCAAGTTAGGAGAAAAAGTTAGAGAACTAATCCTAAGTGATAATGAAATAATTTCTTTAAATATTACAATTGCTGAAGTGGTAAGCAAAATTAAAAGAAAAAAAGAAAATGCAGAAATAGCTTATAACGCAATAAATTCAAATTCACAAATTATAAGCATAACTCCAGAAATAGCAAAAGAAGCTGGTATAATTCATGCAGAGACAAGAGAAAAAATTAAAAATTTTGGTTTAGTTGATGCTTTATTATTAGTAATTGCAAGAGAAATAAAAGCAAAAATCATTACTGGAGATCATCACTTAAAAGATTTTAAAGAAGCCATTTTTATAGAATAATGAAAATACTTATTTCTTATTCCATTCCCTCAAAAAATTAGTCTTTAAATAATTATCCAGCATCTCTAATTCTTCATAAATACCACCAATTAATGAATATTTTTTAGCTTCTTTTAAATCAATCCAAGCATAATCAATTAAATCTTTACTCAAAGTAACTTCACCAGAATCATAATCAGCAAAAAAACTTACAACAATTGTTGGAATATTGTCAGGCCTTATAAAACTCAAGCTTGTTAAATATTTTATGTTTTTAACATTTAATCCTGTTTCTTCAATAACTTCTCTTCTAATTAAATATTCAAAAACATTATACCAGCAATCTTCTGTATCCTTAGGTCTTTTAGAATAATCATTTAATTCTAATTTTCCGCCAGGCACTGTCCATAAACCTGGAAAAGCCTTTTCTCTCTTAGATCTTCTTGCAATTAAGTATTTTCCATCTTTTACAATAATTGCAGTAGCAACAACATAATGTGCTTTATTAGGGTCCATAAAGCATTAAAAAAATAAAAATAAATATAAACATTTTTATATATAAAAGATAATGGGGGAACAAATTGTTAAATTATGATATCTTAAAATTCTACAGTAGAAAGGATATTCAAAAAGAGATAATTAAATTATCCAAAAACAGAGAAGTAGCTGTTAATTTTGGGGAAAAAGGCTATGGAAAAAGGCCTGACACATTAGAATATGAGAATGATATTTTAGAATTGGCTAAACAAGGCGCAACCTCTTTTCATGTCTCATTAGAGCGCTTTAAAGACCCTTTAAAATTAAAAACAGGAATGTCTCAAAAAGAATTAGAAGGATTAAGAACTGGTTTTGATATTATAATAGATTTAGATACAAAAATTTTCGAGATCTCCAAAATTTGTGCTTATTTAATTATCGAAGCATTAAAATTCCATAACGTAAAAAATATTTCAGTGAAATTTTCAGGTAATAACGGAATGCATATTGGAATTCCTTTTGAAAGTTTTCCTTCCCGAGTAAATAATAAAGAAACTAAAACATTATTCCCAGACGGCATTAAAGTAGTAAATTATTATTTAAAAAATTTCATAAAAGATCATTTAAAAGAAAAAATCATTGATAATTTCTCACTAGAGGACATAAGTAATAAGTTAAAAAAATCCACAAATGAATTAAAAGAAAACAACCAGTTTAATCCCTTCAAAGTTATTGATATAGATTCTGTTTTAATTTCGCCAAGGCATTTATTCAGGTCTGTTTATAGCATAAACGAAAAAAGCGGTTTAGTAAGCATGCCTATTAACCTTAATAATATTTTAAAATTTAACAGGGAAGACGCAAAAATAGAAAAAATAAAAATTGAAGAGCCTTTTTTAGAATTTAAAGGAAACAAAGCAGATGCTTCGGATTTAATTATTCAAGCATTTGATTTTTATTCAAAAATCTCTGCAAGAAAAGATATTCAAATAAAAACAAGAAAAGAATTGTTCCAAGCAAAGAAAGAATATGAAATTCCAAAAATAGCAATTAAGGAAGAATTTTTCCCCCCATGCATCAAATTAATACTACAAGGAATTCAGCAAGATGGAAGAAAAAGAGCAATTTTCATTTTAATTAATTTTTTAAAAAAGATGGGCTGGTCTTTAGACCAAATACAAACAAGATTATTAGAATGGAACAAGGTAAACTATGAACCTTTAAGAGAAGGATATATTATTTCACAGATAAATTGGCATAAAAGACAAAAACAGGAGATTCCTCCCCCAAACTGCGATAATCCTAGCTATTATACTGGGATGTTGGTCTGTAAACCTGATTTCTATTGTAAAAAAATTAAAAATCCAATTCAGCATACAATGAAAAAAATAAATAAAGAAAATTAATTTTCTTCTTTCTTAAAGTCCTCTTTCGCACTTGCAAGAACTAAAGGCTTGAATTGTTCTCTCTGAATTAAAATATCCAACTTAGAATCTAATTCAGTTGCAGTTCTTGATTCACCAGCAACAGATTTAGCTCTGTCAATAGCACCTTTTTGATATAAATCACGAAGATGCTCAAACCATATATCTAAAGCCTTTGTTGGATCATCATAGTTCACAAATAATTTGCTATAATATACTTTAGCAAAACCAAATAACTTTTCCCTATCAGTTGTAACCATCTAAAAACTGGCTAAAAATATATTTAAAAAGCTTTCTTTTAAAATTTTAAAACCAAAGAGTTTTTTTGGTTAAGCCTTTTTTCTAAAAAAGGTTAAAATCGAATTAGTAAATAAAAAATATAAAAGACCTATTTTTGTCTGTATTAATGATAAAGAATAGGGAGAACGATGCGCTAAAAAAACTCTAAAAATATTAAGAGAGTACGTAAATCAAAATGGTTTAATGTCTATTTATAATATAACTAAAACAAGTGCTTAGGCCATTGTTAGAAGATCCTACAATAGCATTTTACCCAAAAGAGTACATCTTTAAAAAAAAGTCACAATTGAAGATACAAAAAAATAATTAATGAATTTTTATCTTTTTAATTAAATTATTAAAATCCTTTTCAGAATAATTAGTTTTGTAATTTCTTAATAAATCAATTACTTTATCCTTATTAATAAAGATTCCTTTCTTTTCTAAAATAGAATAAACCTTTTTAGAAGTTAAAAATTGAAAAAAAGCAGTAACATTAGAAGGTTTTAAACTAAACTTTGCTCTCTCAAAATCAATCATAATTGCTTTATTTTTATTAATAATTATATGTTTGTAAGGATTGGACATTTCTTTTTTGTCTATTTTTAATTTATCCATAGTTCTGCATTGTTTTAAAACATCTAAAATAATTTTTTTGGGATTTTCAGATTCTTTAAAATAATCTATAATTCTTTTTCCATCTATATATCCACAAATAAAATAATTCTGCCCGGAAGAATATAATTTTGGGCCTATTTTATATTTATTTAATTTATTCAGCCAAAAAATCTCATTCTGTATCCTGTTAATAGCACAAATATTTATTTTTTCAACTTTTTTTACAGCTTTTTTTCCATTGAATTCAATTAAATAAACTACACTCCTATGTCCTTTTGCAAGTATATCTTCCATAAAGCCTTTTAATCAGAAAAGTATATAAATTATCAACCTTTTAGAAGTAATAAAAGAAGGTATATTTTATGTTTTCAAAAAAAGTAGGTGTATTAGTCTTAGTACTTGTTTTATTTTCATTAAATACATTTGCAGCTAATTTAACGCCAGCATACGAGTGGTTAAATTCTCAGAAACCAACAGATATTTATTCATCAGCATGGGCTGCTTTAGCTTTATCAGAAGTTAATGGGGGTAATTCTTTAATTCAATATTTGGAAAATCAAAAAGATCCTGCAGATTGTTGGCCTAAAGGTTCTTGTAAACCAAAGGAAACTGCTTTGGTGGCATTGGCTTTAAGTAAATCTGGAAAAAATATCGATAAGCCTTTGGACTGGTTAAAATCTCATCAAGATATTACTTTAACAGGAGAATGGTTGCTCCAAATAAAAACAGACAGCAATGGACAATGTGATATAACTTATACAACAACCCAGGCAGCAACTAAAAAAATAAATGTAGACAAAGGATTCATAACTTCAGATAAATGCACAACTCCAAGTACTTTCTTTAATTTAGGAAGTTGTTTAGAACAAAATTTATTATTAACAAAAGCAGCATTAGAATTTGATTTAAAATGCACTTTTTCAGGAGAAATATCATCAGTTTATAGGGATGCAGGAATTTATTTTTTAAATGATGATGTAATAACTGGTAATCAGGCAAAAATAAAAATAAATAACGGAAATTTCGGTTCTTATGAAGATACTTTAATAACAAATTGGATTTTGGAAGAGTTAAATCCGGATGTAAATTCATTAATATATTTAAGGAAAAATTTTAGGGAAAATGATGTAAAAAGCAATGCATTTTTGTATATAATAACACAAAAACAAAACTACATAAATGAGTTAAGCAATTTGCAGAAAACAGATAAAAGCTTTGGAAATGTTTTTGATACAGCAATAGCTGCATTAGCCCTGGATGATAGTCAGCATCAGGCTCAAATAGACCAATTAAGAGAATGGTTAGATTTACAGCAAGACAACAAGGATTTTTCTTGGAATAAAAATATTCTAGATACTTCAGTTGTTTTATATTCAGCTTATCCAAATGACGGAATTGATTTAGGGGAAAGTTCATTAACGCCCCAGACAACTACAACATTAGAAACCTCTTGTGATGAAGACAATATTTGTGACATAAATTCTGGTGAAGATTATTTATCATGCCCATTAGATTGTTTTTGTGGTGATAGTGTTTGTGACTCTTCTGAATCGCCATCTTCTTGCCCTTCTGACTGTGAATCAATATCAACAGAAGAAGAAACAAAAGAAGAACTAGAAGAAGAACCAGAAGAAGAAAAGGCCCACTTTTGTATTGCCAAAATTAGTTGAATCAAAAAAAACAGAATTTAAAGGGCCTATTGATTTATTAAAGCCAATAGTAAAAGTCAAATCAATAAAATCAAAAGTTGAGGAAGATCTGGAGAAATCTTTAAGAGAAGCAAGAAAATTATTAGAGAAATGAAATTTTTTTATATTTTTTTAATTCTAATTCTAAATATTTATATAGCTAATGCTGAAATATCAATATTCAAGGAAACTTACTCCCCTAAAGAAACATTTCAGGCAGAATTAAATTTTAAGAATTTAGTTGAAGAAATTGCTCCAAGCAATATAAAAATATTAAATTCAGAGATCCAGCAGACAAATATTGGTTTTTTATTAGCAAAAATAACAGATGAAAAATATTTTGTTTATTTTGATGTTCCGGAAGTTGGAGAAGGGGAGTATTTCTTGGTTGTTAGTATAAAATATATAGATAACGAGATATTGAGAACAGATACTTTTGATAAAAAATTCCTAGTTAAGAAAGAAGAAAACAATTTATTGTCTGCTAAACCTTATTTAATATTTAATCAAAGAGAAAAGAATTTTTTCAAAGTAGATTTAAAAGATAGTGGAAATAACATATTAAATGTGAAAATATCAGAAGATTCAAATTCAACAAACATCTTTAATAATAACCTGACAATTGCAAAAAATTCAGAAGATTCATTTTATTTCAATATAATAGAAAGTCTGGTAAAAGATAAAGATAGATTAAATATAAAAATAGATTACAACAATAATCTCTTCATAATTCCAGTTTTTTTGTTATTAAACGAACAAAGAGACAAATTGTCTTTTTATAAAAATGAGGAAATAAAAAACTATATTTATTCATTTGATTTAGAATTTCCTTTTGGTAATTATGCAGAATCAAGCATATTTCTGGAAAATAATCTAGATAAAAATTTGTCAAATTTAGCATTGTCAATCTCAGAAAATTTAAAACAAATAATCAAGATAGGTTTTAATAATATAGAATTTTTAGAAACTAAAAAATCATTAGGATTGACTTTTTTCATCAATGTAAACAGGGATATTGAAGTAGGTGAATATAATGGATATTTATTAATATCAAATAAAGAAACAAAAACAAATCTTCCAATTAGCATAAAAATTACAGAAAGCCAGATTTATCAAGAAGAAATACCAAATATAGAAACTCAGGAAACTATAGAAACAGAAACATCAGAAACAAAGCAAGACATAAAACCAGCTGGGCAAAAAAAGAGATTAAGCAAAAAAACTATAGTTTACATATCAATTTTTGCAGTAATTCTGGTATTCTTATTAATCTTCCTGACATTATATTTGAGAGTAGGTAAAAAAAGAAAAAAATATTAATTAATTGGCTGTTGTTTTTCATTATCAACTTCTTTTTTTAACAAAGCATATTCAGCGTCTAAGTTTCTTATTAGCATTGTGTATCTGTGTAATTTAGTAATAAAGTCATTTAACATAGAATTTAGAAATTTAGCATCAAAAATAAAGCTCATTGGTTCTAAAATTTCAACAGAACTTGGTGTAAAATCAAAACAAAAGCCTACTAATTTGTCTATTCCAGGAAATTTTATATCAGCTTCAACAAAACTGCTGAATAATTTCATATCCTGTAATTCTACAGGCTCAAAAATCTCCTGTTTTTCTAAAATAAGCACATTATCATCTCTAATTTTTTCAATTAATTTATTTAAAGTCTCAGAAACATGTTCCTTTGGCAGGCCAACTACTTCAATAATTAATCTCGCTCTTATTTCTTTTTCTTCCATTTTCAACAAGTAAAATAATAATAAAAACCATGGTTATTAAAAATAAATATAAACCAAGCTTTTTTTGTTTTAAGTTTTTTGCAATATAAATAATTTTATTTTGTTTTATGTCACTCTTTAATAAGGTTTCGGATTTAATAACGCTTTTGTTTATGTACTCTATTTTATATTCAATCAGAGTAAAATTCTTAAAATTCTGTATTCCTTCAGAGCTCTTTCCAACATACCATTCATTATTAATTTTAATCCATGACATGCCTTCAATACTTGAGTTGTAGTTAAATTCATCTATAACATCATATCCAAAAATTAATTTTATTTTTTCATTTTGGTTTCTTAAATTAAATCCCGGATAAAATACAAGATAACTATAGGCAGGTATTTCATCATGAAAATTAGAAAGCTCAAAAGATTTATTATTTTGATTTTTTAACCAGATTCCTTTCAGGCTTATGCTTAGGTTTCCGTAATTATGTATTTCTATAAACTCTTTGTCATTATCCTTGCCCACAGGATTTGGAAATATCTCGCTTATTTCTAAATCCAATCCATAAACTAAATCAATGCAAATTGCAAAAATAAAAAAATAAATTAGTTTCATAAAGAAGAAAAGATAAAATTCTTTATTTTAGCTTCTATACGAATTTCGGAGTTTTTTCAATTTAAGAATTAAAAATCCGAAAGAAAATTATTCTAAATTTAAAGGCTCTGAAAGATTTTCAAGAGGACATTCAGATTTCTCGCTTAAATCTTCAAGAGAAATCAATCCAGAAAGCCTGGATCCGTCTTTAAACTCCCATGTGGGATATCCCCTTATTTTAGCCCCGATGCAAATAGGCGTTTGCCCTCCCTTGTCAGGTGTTGAGCATTCAATGTAATTTACATACTGTATGGACTTTCCAAATAATTTCTTTTGGTCAGCGCAATGGGGGCACCAGAAAGCGCCGTAAAATATAGCCCCGTGCTCAGTAAGGCATTTTGCAAAATTATCATGTTCTCCAGGAGCAGTTGCAGATTTAAATGTAAAAAATCCAGCAACTAATATCAAAATCACTAAAGAAAAATAAATTAAATGGCTTTTCTTAACAAAGTTGCTTTTTTTAATTATGCCATGCTTATCATTTTTATGGTTCTTTAAAGATTCTTCTGAATTTAATTCTTTTCCACAAATTTCGCATTTATGCATTTTCATAAAAGAGTTTAATTTGGGTTTATATTTTTTTGTTTTTAAAATTATTGCTTTTCTTCCAAAATACCTGTTAGCCATCTGGTAAAATTAACAGTAGAAACATCAACCTTCCTTCTCCAGTGATCCTAAGTATCAGCATTCAATTCTGCTTCTGTATGCTCATAATCATCATGAATAAATACTTTTGCTAAATCACTCCAATGATAATATTTTGTTTCTCCTTTTGGTTCTTCAACTATTCTTCCCTTAATTTTGAAGAAAACATAATTGGTTCTGTAAGTTTTCCATTCCAATAAACAAGACAAAGCCTGATTTCACAATCCTTAGGTTTTCCTTTCTCAAGAACTTCTTCGGCTACGGAGTTAAATGGTAATGAACAACTCTCTTAACATAATCAACTTCTCCATGATTCTTGGTTGCAAAAAATATTAATTTAATTTTATTAATTCTTGAAAACTAATACCTTTTTTCTTTGCTAAATCTATAGAAATAAAATAATTTTCTCCTTTACTAATTCCTAAATCATCAGGCTTTAAAAACAACCAGTCAACATTGTTAAATCTTGCACCAATCCAAGCTTCAGCACCAAACTTATCAGCAAATAATTTTAATTCGTCAACTTCTTTTTTAGTCAAATACCTCTTGTCTTTTCCAGATTTACATTCAATTGCTAATTTTCTATTTTTATTTCCCACTAATAAATCAGGAGCAGGAACTGTTGTCGATCCAGATCCTGCTACTCTCAAACTAGCCCATAAATTTGTATCCCAGAACATATGATGGAGTTCTCTTTCAGTTCTGCATCCTTTTTTTTTCACACCCACCATAAACTAACCCTTTTTAAAATAAAATTATTTCAGAAATATATAAAATTTATGCTAAAAAGAAATAAAAAATAAAAAAGTGAATTATAAATCTCTAGATTGGACAGTTTTTCTTCCATTTTCAGAAGCTCTCTTGCATGCTTCTTTTATTAAAGACTCAACTTTTGCACTTAAAGCTTCAGCAAAATCACCAGCAACATTCATGTTTTTAGCTGCATCCTTTACTTTTGATCTTACCACTAATATTTCTGCCATAAAAAACCCTCCTTACTTTTTTGTATTTTAATATTATAAGGCTTATAACCTTATTTTATGTCTAATATTAAAATCACTAATATATAAAGCTTTTGTTTATTAAGGCTTAAAAACCCAAATTTTAAGGTTTCTCAGGTTTCATAAGTGGAAATATTACACATTCTCTTACTGGCTTATCCATTAAATAAGCAAAAAATCTTTCGCTAACTCCAAATCCGCAAGCAGGCGGCATGCCGTATTTCAAAGCTTCAACAAAAGTTTCATCAAATTCATGTGCTTCCTTATCACCAGTTTCTTTCAATTTTTTTTGTTCTTGAAATCTTTTTTCTTGGTCTAAAGGATCATTTAATTCACTATATCCATTTCCTAATTCAGTTCCAGCGATTATCACTTGAAATTGTTCAACTTTTTTATTATTTTTCTCTTGTCTTTTTGCAAGAGGACTTATTTCAACTGGTTGGTTTATTAAAAACCCAGGTCCTGCTAGAGACTTTCTGCAATATTTCCATAATAAATCAATTAATCTCCATTTGTCTGCTTTTTTTTCATATTCCATCTTTAAAAAATCTAATTTTTTTCTTATATCAGCAGCATTAGTTTTATAAATATTAATGCTAGTTTTCTCTTTGATCAGTTTTTCATAATCATATAGTTCCCATTTTTTACCTAAATCAACATCAAAACATCTTGTTTTAAATTTCAAACTTCCTAAAACTTCTTTTGCAATTAATTTGTACATTTCCTGAACTAATTCCATTCCATCTTTGAAATCAGCATAAGCCCAGTAAAATTCCATTTGACTATAATCTTGTAAATGTTCAGAATCCATTCCTTCATTTCTGAAAATTCTTCCAATTTCAAATATTTTCTCAAAACCAGAAACTAGTAATTTTTTTTGCCACAATTCGCCACATGAAATTCTTAAAAATACATCAATGTCTAACGTATTATGATGTGTTTTGAATGGAGTTGCTGCAGCGCCACCAGTAGAATTTTCTAAAATAGGAGTTTCAACCTCTAAAAATCCTTTGTTCATTAAAAAACTCCTAATTGTATTCCAAAATTTTGCTTTTTTAATAAACATTTCCTTTACTTCGGGATTTGTTAAAATGTCTAAATATCTTTTTCTTAATCTTTCTTCAGTATCTTTTAATCCATGCCACTTGTCAGGTAATGGTTTTAATGATTTTGTTAAAATAAGCAAGTCTTTAATTAAAATAGAAAGTTCTCCCCTCTTTGTTCTGAAAGGACTCCCTTCTACGCCAATTATATCTCCGATATCCAATAACTTATACAAATTATATTTTTCCTTAATTTCATCTTCTCTAAAAAAACATTGGATTTTAGCATCTTGATCTTGAATATCAACAAAAGAAGCTTTTCCCATTTCTCTAATAGCTAATATTTTTCCAGCTGTTTTTATTTTAGCCTTTGAATATTCTTCATTTTTTAATTTTGAAAAATTTTTAATTATTCCAGAAATATTGTCTTTCTTTTTAAATTGAGAAGGATAAGGATTAACACCTAATTTCTTTATTTGGTTTAATTTCTCTATTCTTTCTTTTACAAGCAAATCCTCTGGTTTCATCAACTATCAATCCATTAACTTTCTTTAAATACTTTTCTTTAAGATTAAAATATTATAGCTATCATCTCCAATTTTAATAGTAATCTCTTTAAGTAATTTAAAATCATTAAAATATTCTTTAATTAATTCAGTCTTTTTAACAATTAAGCACATTTTATTTTTTACAATATATTTTGCTTGATGAAAAAATTCTGAATAAATTTTCCTTATATCAGGTTCTAAATTTCTTTTAGAAATAGATGGTAAATATGAAACAATTTTAACAGAATTTTTCTTAAATTTAGTATCCAACCAGTCTATTTCATTCTGGCTTAAATCAATTTTAACTTTAGCAACCTTAGAATTTATTCTTGCATTCCTGATATTTTTATCAAAACCAAATACTTTTCCTTTTTTCATTAAACCAGCCTCAATAATTATAATTCCGTCCCTGCAAAAAGGATCAACTAAAACATCATTTTTTTTATAATCACTTAAAATTAAAGCAGCATAAGCAATTGTTGGATTTAAAGTTTCAGGATTTAATTTTACTCTATATTCTCTTTTATGCAATTCATTTTTTTCCAATAAACCAATTAAGCAAAGATCATCAATAATATCAATGAAAATAATAGTTTCAGGCTCTTTAAAATCTAATTTAAATCCTTTTTTTTGTAAATAAATTCCAATTAACTTCTCAATATCTACAGATTTGAATTTATGCTGCCCATTCCGATTGCATTCAATTTTAAATTTCTTTTTTACTTTAATCCTTAATTTTTTAAATTCATTTAGAATATCTTCTTCTTTTTTAAAATTGAATTTTTTATAAAGTTTATAAACTATTAGTAAACTTTTAAAATCTTTTTTTTCTGAAAATTTCTTAAATTCTATTCTTCCAGAATAAATTTTCTTTCCTTGAACTTCTTTTTCAGCAATTTCTTCCAATCCATTTAAGCAAATACCCAAATAATTCATAAAAAAATAAGATAAACTCATTTTATATAATTTCTTATTTAATAGACTATTATGAAATCTTTGAATTCAGCAGTAAATTCTTCCTCTTTAATATCAATGCTTTTTATGTCGGACCCATCAGAACCTTTATTGCAAATACTAATAATTTGATTTATTTTGTCATCTTCACCCTCAAAAACGCATTCTACCCTCCCATCAGGTAAATTTTTAACAAATCCTTTTAAATCCAATAAAATCGCATTTCTTTTAACAAAACTCCTAAAAGAAATTCCTTGAACTAAACCAGAAACAAATAATCTAACTCTCCTCATTATTTCTCTGAAGCTAAAATAAAAACTTCTCTGATAGCGACAACTAAAGCAGCCGGGGCAACAAATAAAACAATATTGCTTAAAGAAACTTGCAATTCCAAACCTATAAAAGGCAGACTATTAACTTTTGCTAAAGCCCCAACCAACATTAAAGCAATTGCAGCAACTAAAAAACCTTGAACTTCTTTTTCAGTAATATTCATTAAACCAACAACTAAACCTAAAACAACTAAAACAGTTAAAGCAACTCCCGAAGCCTCTCCAGATATAAACCCTAATACCAAAGCCAACACTAATCCAGCAACAAAAACCCAAGTTCCCAATTCTTCCATACTATTTTCTAATTAAATCAGCTATATAAATATTATTACTATTCTCTACAATCTTCAAATTTATTTTATCACCTATTTTAGAATTGCATTTATTCACATTAATGCATCTATCCTTTGCTTTAGCAATTACTTGATCTTCAAACCATCCCTTACAAACTACTATTCCTTGTATTTTTTCATTAATATCAAAAACCAAAGGTAAAGATTTTCTTCTTATAATTGTAGGGTCTTCTTCAGTAAATTTTAATTTTATCCCAAATTCTTTTTCCCAATCTTGTAATTGTTTATAAAATTTCCAGTAATTTATTTTTTTTGCTTTTTTCATTTTCCTGCTGTACTGGTAAGTCTCATATTTTTGTATTGCAATATTAAAAGAATTTTCTTTTGCAAATTTAATTAATTCCTTAATATCATTATCATTTATATTAGGAATCCATACAGGAGTTAGCCATAAATCTATTTTTGTATCTTTTATATAATTCAACATTTCCTTTACTTTTTCAATATTATAATTCTGGCTCCCAAAAAGCATTTTGGCTTTTAAAGATTCTAAAGAGTGGACTGAAACATTTAATCTGTTTAATCCAGCTATTTCCAAACTGTCAACCAATTTTTTATTTAATAAAGAACCATTAGTTATAACATCAATTTTACTAATATTACTAATTTTTCTTAATTTACTAACTAAATCAGAAAATTTTGGGTGTGTAAGTGGATCTCCCACAGAATCTAAAAAAATATGTATATCATTTCCTTTAAAAGCAATAATCTTTTTTATCTCCTGAATTAAATAATCTATATCAACAATATAATTAACAGGGTGGATATCAAAACTATTTGCTGCTGTTGAACAAAACCCACATAACATATTACAAACAGAAGTACATCTAACTTGCAAAAGATTAGTTCCTCTATCAATAATACCAAAAGCTATTGCTCCAATTAAGGGAATTTCACTTTCCTTCGTAACATTAATTAATGAAGGTTTTAGCTGTTCCCGTCCCTTATGAATTAATTGTAGATTCATGTTCAAGTTTTAATTTTTCGAATTTTTTAGTTTTATAAATCTTCTGAGCAAGAAAACTTCAGGCTTTTACAGGCTGAGTAGTTTACATACTTTTTCAATCCACATACTTATTAAGAAAACTTTTATAAACAATGCTTTTTATTTTGAGAATTCTATGATCTTAGGCAGAATAATTGGTAAAGTAACAACAAAAGAATTCACGTTTAAGGTAGAAAATAAGGCAGAAAAATTTGAATATGTGCAGATTCTTCATGATAATAAGTATATTTTAGCACAGATAGTGGAGATAGAAAAAGATATAGAAAAAGAAATAGCAATATGTAATGTTATTGGTTTTCGAGATGAAGATAATATACTAAAAACCTTAAAAACACCCTTCGCGCCAGGATATGAAGTTCTGAAAGCAGATGAAAAATTCATAAAACAAATTCTAAATTTGACAAAAACAGAAAATTCAGCTTTTATTGGAAAATTAAGCTACTATAATATTGACGTTTTCCTGGATCTAAATAAATTATTAAACAAGCATATATCAGTTCTCGCAAAATCAGGTTCAGGAAAAAGCTTTTGTGCTTCTGTAATAATAGAAGAATTAATAGAAAAAAACATCCCCGTTCTGATTATAGACCCTCACGGAGAATATAATGCATTAAAATATCCAAGTTCAAGCAAGGATAAATTAGAAAAATTTGGTTTAAAACCAAAGGGTTATTTAAAAAATATTCAAGAATATTCTCCAGATATATCTATTAATTCTGAGTGCAAGCCGTTAAAATTATCTGCTGTAAACATTTCAACAAGTGAATTAATGCATTTATTGCCGGCTAAATTAAATAATCAGCAAAAAGGAGTCTTGTATGCAGCACTAAAAAATATGGACAGCATTGACTTTAATTCTTTGATTTATTTTTTAGAATCCCAGGAATCTAATGTAAAATATACTTTAATAAGTATTATAGAATACTTAAAAAAATTAAATTTGTTTTCAGAAGAATTTACTTCGCTAAATGAATTAATTGTACCTGGGAAATGTACAATTATAAATTTAAAAGGAATAGATCAGGAAATTCAGGAAGTTGTTGTATATAAATTAGCAAAAGACCTTTTTACAGAGAGAAAAAAAGGCAATATCCCCCCATTTTTTTTGGTTCTTGAAGAATCTCATAATTTTATTCCAGAAAGAAGTTTTTCAGAAGCAAAATCTTCTCCAATTTTAAGGCAGATTTTTGCAGAAGGAAGAAAATTTGGTCTTGGATGCTGTCTTATTAGCCAGAGACCATCTCGTGTCGATAAAAGCGCATTATCACAAATTACAACACAAATTATTTTAAAAATTACTAACCCTAATGATATCAGAGCAGTATCAAATTCAGTAGAAGGAATAACATTAGAAACAGAAAAAGAAATTAAGAATATCCCAATAGGAACAGCCCTGGTTGCAGGAGTTGTTGACCTCCCTTTATTTGTAAATATTCGGCCAAAAAAAACAAGGCATGGTGGAGAAAGCATAAGTCTTTTGGATTCTGTAAGGCACATCCCGATTGAAAAAGATTCTGAAAATTTTGATGAAGATGTTAAAGATTCTGAAATTCTCCCAGTAATTAAGCAGAAAAACTCAGTTCAGGATTTAAAATTAATGGATGAATCAATAAAAACCATAAAAAGTGTCTTAATTCCTTGTGCTTATTTAACGTGCATAATAGATAAGGAAGAAACTCATTTGTTGGTAAACCTGAATACTGGTGAAATGATCAATGATTTTGAAAAAGGAAAAGGCAAAAAGGTGGATTTTTCCTTGCCTCAATTAAGCCCGACACAAAATAAAATATTCAAGACAGCTCTCGATTTAAAGGAATTTTCAGCAGCAGAATTATTTTCCAGGTCTGGAGTCCAGTTTTCAGAAATATATGATATCATTAATATTTTAATTAATAAAGGATTGTTTATAAAAGAAAATTCTGCTTTTAAGCTAAGCCAGAAATTCAACTTAAACTTCAAGGATTTTTCTTGTTATGAAAAAGTGGATTATAACAAAGTAAATTCAGATCTAAAGCTTGAAAAAAAATTAAATCAAAATGATGTAAGGAATTTCTTCTCTTCCTTTGTTATAGTTAAAAACTTCAGGGAATGTTATTTGCAGACTTATGAAATTAAAAATAAGTAATATGATTAATTATATAAATTCCTATTCATAAATACCTTTTTAGTTTTGACAACTAATCCCTTGTCTTTTTCCAGAATTTTGTCAAAATCTATCTCTGTAATCCCTAAACAAATTAGTTCATCTTTCAAAGTCATAACAGCAACTAATTCATTAGCCTGAATGTTTTTATGTAATTTAACAACACCAGGAGAATAAAGATCAGAGCCATGGCATAGATTATTCACAGCACCGTCAAAAACCCATATTTTATTTAAGTGTTCAACGCCTTTTTCAACAGGCAGGATTATTTTTCTTATTTCTTTTTCATTTTTTTCTTTTTCATACAAAGTAAATGCATCTTTTATATCATGTAAAGTGCAAGAATGTTCAATAGAAAAAGGGCCAGCTTTAGTTCTAATCAATTCAGCCATATGTGCCCCAGTTCCTATTTTCTTCCCGAAATCATCAACTAATTTTCTTATATAAGTTCCTGCTTCGCATCCAACCTTAAATAATAAATCTTTATCTTCTAACTCCAAAATCTTAAAATAATAAATCTCTCTTTGTCTAATCTGTCTTTTTACAGCACTTTTTCTCGGGGGCAATTGTTTAATGCTACCAGTAAATTCCTTTACAGTTTTTTCAATATCTTCCAAAGAAACTTCTTTATGTAAATGCATTATTCCCACATATTCTTTTCCAGCAACTAATAAAGTTTGAACTATTCTTGTAGCTTTATCTAAAGCAATTGGTAAACAGCCCGTAACACCAGGATATCCTTGGTTATTTTTTAACCGCTAAGGTCCCAGAGTGGCCTGCTTTATTTATTTCAAATATTCTTTGCACATAATCCGAAATTTGATGAGAAGTTGGACCGCTTGGTTTGTTGATATTTACAATCCCATAATGAATTAATTCCTCAATTTTTCTTTTATTTGGATCACAACCAAATTCAGGATTTGTCTTTCCTTCTTTCCTAACTATTATTTCTCTATCCGTTTTTTCAAATGGTAATAAATCTTTCATTAAAATTTAGCTGTATCCTCTATTTTAATATCTAACTCTTTTGCTTTTCCAGCATTCATTTCTAATACATATAGGGCTTTTTGATTATTTTTATAAATCTCACATTTTTCTTTACAGGGTTGTGCATTCTCCTGTATAAATACAACTTCTTTATTTGAATTAATCCAAATTATATCTAAAGGAATTAGAGTATCTTTCATCCAAACTCCATAAATACCTTCAAAATCAAAAACAAATAACATTCCTTTATATTCCAGTAAATTAGTTCTATTCATTAATCCTTTTGCTCTTTCAGATTCAGAATCAGCAACTTCAACATCAAAACAATTCTCCTCAAAACAAATTTTTTGAATTTCTAAAGAACACCCATTAATTAATATTAAAGTTATTAAAAATAAAAGACAAATATAAAGTTTCATAATAAAAAGTTGGAGTTTTATATTTATATATATTTTTGATTAAACTTTTTCATAAAAAGTTTACTTGGCAATCATTTCTTTTTTGTCTTTTCTTTTCGGTCTGTCTTTTCCCCTGATTTTTTCTTCCTGTTCCTTAGTTAATTCTTTTATTTCTATGCCTATTTTTTTCTTTTCTGTTGTAGGTTGTTCTAAAACCTTTTTCTTTTCTTCCTCTTGTTGTTCTTTCTTAACAGCTTCTGAATCAACTTTATCCATTAAAGCTCTTACTTCTTCTTTCTTAGCAACTTCTTTAACAGGTTTTTCAGGAATTTTTTCTTCTGGCGCTCCTACTAATTCAGCTTTTACTATGCCTGTTTTATCTTTAATAGTTTTGACAAGAACATGATGTGGAACATTTTTCCTTCCATTTTTCAAAATAGCCTGGTTCAAATATCTACCAATTTTAACATTTTCAGATTTCATATGCTTGACTAAAAATTCCCTAAGAGCTCTTGAAGCTTTAGCAGCCCTAACATATTTTGGTACTTTCATTGCTTCTTTTCTCAATGGTACATTATATATTCTTTCTATTTCTTGTTCTGTCATTTTTTATTTTCACTGAGCACTTTTCTTAAAAAGGTTTTTTTGATTAAACTTTTTTTAAAAGTTTATGCCCGAGTCTTTACTCTTCTCCAGTGTCTTTTTACTTGAGTATGTCTTCCAGGATGAACTCTTCTTTTAGGCCCATATATTTTTAAAACTGTCCAAAAAGGAGCCCACTTAGTTTGACTCATTCTCTTCATTAATCTTTTCTTTTTTGCTGCTGGTTTGACTCTTGCCATTTTTTCGTATGTTTTTTGCTAGAGCATTTTTAAAAAAGCTTATTTAATTATTCTAAATTGTTTTTTATTTTCTTGAAGTTTTTTTAAAATCTCCTTAAACTCAGCATCAGTTAATTTTTGATTTAAATACTTTTGGTTTATAGATTGTACAATAAATATTCCCACCTGTAAAGCAAATTCAGGGTTAGCTGTTTTAATAGCAAAATATCTTGATAAAGCTCCTTTATCTAAACATGTTCTTAAATTGTTTTCAAGAAGAATTATTTGTTTCTGAATATCTTCTGATGGATCATTTTGCATTTTGTGATATTTTGTCTAAAAAACTTTTTCCTTTAGGAGTCAAAGTTCTTCCCTTCTTATTCTTAATTTCAGCTTTTTTAACCAATTCTGCTTTCTCAAGCTGCTGTAAAATAGTTCTTATAATCTTTCCACCAGAGTTATATGTGTGCTCTGGTTTATGTCCATTGTTTTTTCTAGAACTATATTTTACTCTTAATCTATTAACTCCTATTAAATTATTAATATAAACCTTTCTTAAAATTGAAGCAGCTCTCTTATACCACCAGTCTTGCTCTAAAGGTGGTCTTTCTTTTGCTACCCCAGTTTTTACAAAGCTTGCCCAATCAGGCATTTTCAAAATATCAATTTTCTTTAATTCTTCAGCTGCTTTTTCAACTAACTTTGATTGGTCTGCATTATATATTCTTGTCATATCTTTCTTCCCTAGAAAAAAACCCTATATAAAATTTACTATTTTTTGATTCTGTAAAGTTAATTAATACTGGTTCAATTAAGCCTATAAATATATTATAAATCACTTATAACATATTGTTTTTTTGAATAATTTTTACAATGTAAAAATAGGTTTTTAGAAGTTATAAGTTGATTTTTATTAAAAATCTGGCTTGAAAATTTTAATAAATTAGAAAATTATACAGAGTCTCCTTTTAGAATTTAAAATATAAATAAGCCTTTTACAAATTTAAAAAATCCACCTAAAAAGCTTTTTCTCTGTTCCTCTTCTTGTTCTTTAAATTCCTCTCTTAAAATTATCCTGTTGCAAGTTCCATCAACATCACATTCTTGTCTATCAGGACATCCACACAAACTGCAAACTTCTTTTAATTCCCCATTCTGGCAAAAATTAGGTTTTTTAGAACTGCAAAACCCATATCTTGTGCCGTCAAAACAAGTTCTAGGGACACATACTCCGCTGGCAGTACATTCGCTATTCAATGGACATCCACAAGACTGGCAATCATTCATCAATGCGCCAGCATCACAATATTTAAAACTCGAAGGCGAACATTGAAAATAAGGCGTTCCATCTTCACAAATTTTTCTGCTTAAATCTAAATAAAAGTCTTCAAAATGAGAAAATTCTCCCCAGCCAAAAGAATCTTTAGATTTCATTCTCCAATAATAAATCTTATCGCCTTCTAAAAGATAAATTTTTCTTTTTGTTTCACTTAATCCATAATAAGAAGATGGACTAATAAATCTTGGTTCATCGTCTATTTCTAGATTATATCCTAAAATTTCATCATTTTCAAAATCAGAATAACTCCAGCTAAATTCTACTAAATTTCCAGAAACCACCCATAAATTTGAAGGATAATTTAGAGTCACAACTGGCAATTTATTTTTAACATATCCTTGATCTCCAATTCTAAAAAAAATTCTTGATCCGGGTTGATTTTCATCTGGCCTTGAAACATCAAGAGCCCCAGTGCCCCCACCATAGCCATAAGTATTAACAGCTGCATATGCAAAGGGATTAATTAATAGAATTACAAATACAAATAAAAAAATTCTTTTTACCACCATCTTTTTATTATTAATACAATAAAAATATTATATAAATCTTTCTTTCGCATCTCGCAAAAGCTTTTCATTTGGTTTTCCCCAAAGGCTTTTTCAAAAGGCTTTTTCAAAGCTTAACTCAAAATCCCTGTCTTTAATTTTTCCATTAATACTTTCTTTGAGTTTTTTGCCGTTAAAACTCAGAAATTTAACACCTGCTCTTCCTTTAATCTCTTTCTCAAAATTATTTAAATTTACACCAAAAGAGATATCAAGATTAATCCTGTCTTCTCTCTTCAAATTGTATTTTTTTCTTAAATCCTGGATTCTCCTCATTATTTCTCTGTAATATCCTTCTTCTTCTAATTCCTTGGTCATTTCAGTATCTAAAATTATGTGACCGAATTTAAAAAGAACGCCATTTACTTCTTCTTCCAATATTTTTTCAACAATATTAAATTTAATTCCTTTTAAATTACTCTGCTTCAATATTAGTTCTATCAAGGGCTTTACTTTTTTGACTATTTTCTCATTATCTTTTTGTAAATTTACAATAGCTTGTTTTAATGGCCATCTAACTCCAATCTTAACTTTATCTCTAGCAGCCATTATTCCTTGAATTATTTCATTGCTATAAGTCATAGCAGTTTCTAACTCTTCATTAATTAATTTTTTATTTGAATTAGGCCAAGATTGTAAATGTATAGATTCTTTTTCATAAACATCTAAATTTATTTTTTCTGTTAAGAAAGGCAAGAACGGAGCTAGTAAAGTTATAGCTTCTAAATAAACATCAAATAAAACTTTTTGCACTCTTCCATTATCTAAATCATCCCTGATAAAATGGATATAAGTTTTTGAAAAATCAAACAATAAGAAATTCTTAATTTCTTCCAAAGCCTTATGATATTCAAGAGAGTCTAAATAATTAGTAACTTTTAATTTTAGATTTTCAACCCTTGACAAAATCCATAAACTGGCTGGATCTTTGCTATGCTCCTTAGATAAATTTTTAGAATTTTGTTTTACATAATTTGCTAAATTCAAGATTACTAATAAATATCTTTGGATCTCTTTACCAGGACCATATCCAAAATTTAAATTAAATTGTGGATTTTGACTGCAATATTGCCATCTCATTACATCAGCACCCATTTTTTCTACAGCCTCATTAAACCAAATTGCATTTCCCTTGCTTTTATGCATGGGTTCTCCTTTTTCATCTCTTACTTCCTCATAAGTAAGAATTCTTTTATATGGTGCCTTACCTTCTAAAACAACAGACATAAATAATTGGGCATAAAACCATAATCTTACTTGTGCTCTCATTTCAATTTCTAGTTCAACTGGGAACCATTTATTCCAATATTTTTTATCTTCAAAATACTTAATTGTTGAAAACGGAACTATTCCAGCATCTAGCCAGCAATCTCCAACATCTTTTATTCTTTCTATTGTTTGTCCGCATTTACATTTAATTTTTGTTTTGTCTATCCAAGGTCTATGCAATTCTGGTAATTTATCAACTTCCTTCTTGTCAATAGCCTTTTCTTTTAATTCTTTTAAAGAACCTATAACTTCAATGTTATTACATTTTGAACATTCAAAAAACATTAAAGGTAATCCCCAATATCTTCTTCTGGAAATATTCCAATCTTCCATATTATCCAACCAGTCCTGCATTAATTTTTCAGTATGTTCTGGATACCATTCTACTTTTGCAGCTTCCTTTTTCATAATTGGTCTTATTTCATCACATCTTATGAACCAGGAAGAATCTAGTCTGAAAACAAGCTCCTCTTTACATCTCCAGCAAATAGGATATCTGTGTTTATAATTTTCAATTTTAAATAATAATTTTCTTTTTTCTAAATCAGCGACAATTTCTTTTTTAACACTCTTTACATTTTTTCCAGAAACCCACCCAAATCCTTTGTTATAATTTCCAAATTCATCTAAAGCAACATCTAATATTTTTAAACCTAATTTATTTCCAATTTCATAATCAACATCTCCGCAGTTTGGAGCTAAGTGAACTATCCCAGTACCATCTGTTTCTCCTACTTCATCCCAGGGAATTACTTTGGGTTTAACTCCTTTTTGTACTTCAATATCTGGGAAAAAAGATTCATATCCTAAACCAACTAAGTCAGCCCCTTTTAAGTTACTAATGATAGAATATTCTTTACCTAATTTTTTTGAAGTGCCTTCAGAAATATAATAAATTTCATCTCCTTTTTTTGCTTTTACATAAGTGATATTTGGATTAACAGCAGCAGCAACATTAGACAAAAGAGTCCACTCAGTAGTTGTCCAAATTAGCAAAAATTCATTACTTCTTCCTTTTATCTTTGCCTTTACATAAACAGAAGGATGAACTAAATCAGCATACCCCTCATCGCTCATTTCATGTTTTGAAGAACTTGTTCCACATCTTATACACCAAGGCAATATTCTTTTGCCTTTATACAACCAATTTTTTTCATGACATTTTTTTAAAAAATACCATATAGATTGAATATTATCATCATTCATTGTAAAATAATCATTACCCCAATCCATCCATTGTCCTAAAAGTATAGACTGCTCTGTTTGTACTTTAGAAAACTTTTCAACTCTCTGTCTGCATGCTTTTGAAAATTTCTCCAATCCAAAATTTTCAATATCTTTTTTGGAATTAAATCCTAAATCCTTCTCAGTTTCTACTTCTAACCATAAACCCTGGCAGTCAAATCCATTTTGATATCTCTCATCATACCCTTGCATAGATTTATATCTTTGAAATAAATCTTTCAGAGTTCTACCCCAGGCATGATGCACGCCCATGGGATTATTAGCAGTTATAGGACCGTCTAAAAATGAAAAAGCTTTTTTATCTTTATTTCTCATCCTTAATTTATCAAATATCTTTTTATTTTTCCAATACTCTAAAATTTCCTTCTCAGTTTCAAAATATTTATAATCAACCATTTTTATCCAATTTTAATAATTCCTTACATACTTCTTTCTCCCAGCCTTTTTTAAAATTTGTGGTAATATATTTAAAATTAAAGTTTTCTTTATAAAAATCAAGGTATTTATTTGTAGTAAATGACCAATTTTTTCAGTTTCACTTGGATAAGTAATTATAACTGGTGTAACCTCTTTTTTATAAATAAAAACCATTAATTTAGATATATCATTCAAAATTTTTGTAATAATCTTTTCCTTCTTCCTTAAATTTGTCTTACCTCCAGATTTGGATATTGATATAAAAAAATTCGTGTTATTTGGACTTAATACTTGTAAATCATACCACTTGCCATTCATTATTTCCAAAGTAAAATAAGAAAGTTTATATGATTATTTACATAAAAAGCAGTTATGTATGAAATAAAGGGTTTTATTCCTAGAAATTACCAAAATAGCATTCTTGAAACAGCTAAAAACTCAAACACTTTAGTTATACTTCCGACAGGGCTTGGCAAAACAAAAATTTCAATTTTACTTGCAATTCATGAATTAAATAAAAACCCAAATTCAAAAATTCTAATTACTTCTCCGACAAAACCACTGTCTTCCCAGTTGTGTAATGAATTCAAAAACCATACAAATATAGAAAACATTTCTTTGCTAACAGGTTCTATAAAGCCAGAAAAAAGAAAAGAAATCTGGGAAAATTCAACAGTTATAGCAGCAACCCCGCAAACTATCCGCTCTGATATTGATAATAATAGAATTAATTTAGATAATGTTAGCTTATTGATTATAGATGAATGCCATAGGTCAAAAATGCGTTATGCTACAACAATTTTGGCAAAGAATTACAAAAATAAAATTCTGGCATTAACAGCTTCTCCAGGAAATACAAAAGAAAAAATCGAAGAAATTTGTACTAACCTAAATATAGAAAATATTGAAATAAGAACAGAAGAAGATGAAGATATTCAGGAGCATATTCAAAAAAAATATACCTCAAATGTTTTGGTAGAATTGCCGGAAGAATTGCTAAAATTAAGTAAATTATTAAAAGAAGCTAAAAATGAAAAATTATTAAATCTAAAAAAAGTTGGATTTACTAAGCCTGTATACTTAGTAAATAAAAAAGATTTGATCTTATTGCAAAATAGATTTAGAGCAGAAATAAGTAAAAAAAGTTTTATGGCTTTTTATGGAATCTCTTTGGTTTCTCAGATCCTAAAGATTGATCATGCTCTAGATTTATTAGAAACCCAGGGTCTTAATCAATTAAAAGAGTATTTTGAAAAATTAAAAACAGAAACAGCAAAGGCTTCTAAAACAATCTTGAATAATGAAAAAATAAAAAAAGTAATTGAAAAAACAGAAGAATTATCTGAAAAAACCAAACATCCTAAAATCAATAAATTAAAAGAAATAATAGCTAATGAATTAAACCTTGATCCCAATATAAAAATAATAGTGTTTGCAAATTTTAGGAATACGGTGCATGAAATAGTAAATGAATTAAAAGCAGTAGTTAATGTGAGGCCAGGATTCCTTTTGGGACAAAAAGAAGGGATTACCCAAAAACATCAGATTGAAACAATAAAGAAATTTGAAGATAATACATTTAATGTATTGATAGCAACCTCAATTGCAGAGGAGGGTATAGATATCAAAGGCGGAGCTAAATTAGCTATTTTCTATGATTCTGTTCCTAGCGAAATAAGGAATATACAAAGAAAAGGCCGTGTCGGAAGATTAGACACAGGAAAAATAATATTTCTAATGACAAAAGATTCAAGAGATATAGCCTATTTCTGGACATCGAAAAGAAAGGAAAAGAAAATGAAAAACATAATATCCCAAATTCAAAAAAAGAAGGAAAAACAACTAAAGCTTTCCTAATTTTTGGTGAAGCTTTTTCGTAAAAAGATTCAATGATAAAAATATTAATAGATCATAGAGAAAAAAACTCAGGTATAATTGAAGAATTAGCCAAAGATAATGAAATAGAAATAAAGCAATTAGCAGTAGCTGATTTTATTATTGAAGGAAATAATGCAGATGGAGAAAAACAAATAATTGGCATAGAAAGAAAAACAAAAGAAGATTTCTTAAATTCAATTATAGATAAAAGATTGATTTCCCAATTGAATTTATTAAGAGAAAACTTTAAGCATCCGATTTTAATAATAGAAGGTACAGAAAATTTATACAGAATGAGAGAATTCCACCCAAATGCAGTAAGGGGTATGATGGCTAGCATAGCAATTGATTTCCAAGTGCCAATCCTGCATACAAGAAATTATAGAGACACTTCAAAATTAATTTCAGTAATAGCAAAAAGATTGGAAAAACCGAAGAAGCTTTCCTCTTTATTATTGCAAAGAAAGCCCCTAACAATAAAAGAACAGCAAGAAATGATAGTTGGTTCATTTCCTGGTATTGGTTCAGAGATTTCGAAAAATTTACTAAAAAATTTCAAGACAATAAAGAATTTTATTAATGCAGACATAAAAAAATTAAAAGAAGTAGAAAGAGTAGGGAAAAAGAAAGCGGAAAAAATTTTAGAATTATTAGAAAAAGAATACCAGGAAAACTAGTCTTTCAAAACCTTCTCTTTTTTCCATCTTTAAAAAAGCCCTTCAGTTCTTTGAATAATTTCTGTTTTCTTAAGCCAATTTTTTTTCCTTTTCTATTTTTGCTTAATTTATAAATTGTAAAAATTAATAAAAACAATATAGAAATCATTAAGATTAAGTTTGGCAGGTAAGCAAAAGACAATTTCTTTTTTTCATAAACATCTTTTACTTTAAAAGGATATCCAGCTATTGCTGTATCTTTCTGGTCTTGTAATTTTACAATCAGCATATAATATCCTGGTTTTATTTCTAGAGGAAGCTTAATTTCCTTTAAAAAACTTGCAGTTGAATCAAAAGTCTTTGCCTCGTATTCTTTAAAAAGTATCTCTTTATTTGTGTCTTCTATATTATATTCTAAATTAATATTTGTAAGTCCTGTTCTTTTTATGTTAAGGATTTTAATTTTAGCAATAATTTTTTCTCCTGGAAATAATTCTGCATATTTTTTAGGAATAAACAGGTTTAGCTCAAATAAATTTCCAACTACTTTTACTGGTTCTGGTTTTTTCTCCGGTTCTTTAATTACTTCTGATGAAATAGATGGATTTCCGCCTCCGCCGCCAGAGCTTCCTGTCACCAAACCTACACTAGAACTTTCTGGTTCAGTTGGTGAAACTATAGTAATAGTTACGCTCAATGCACCAGAAGTTGCTTTTGTATTTATTGATGGCTTGCTTAAAAAATCAACAATCTGGCTGTTAAAAACAACAAATGAAATTAATAAGATAGCCAATGCTAGTAATATTGTTTTAATCTCTTTTTTCATCTAAGATAATTTATCTTCTTTTCTTTTTATTATTTGCTAATTTATGTTTTTTTATAAAGAAGACTATTGCTATTAATACCAGCACAATTAATAATCCTGTTGCTGTCCTGAAATTTGTTTTCCTTTCTTGTATTTGCTCTGGTGTTGGTTGGACTATCGTTACATAAAATCTTTGCTCTATTCCAGTTCCCAATGAAGTTCCTGATGCTTTTGGGACCATTGTCTGAATATAAAGAATTACCAAATATCTTTCTCCAATTTTTGCTTCTTTCGGAACTTTTATATTGACAGGCAAGGGTATATCCTTGGTTTTTGCAGGAATAAGAATTTCATCTTTGCCAGAAATTCTAGCTATATTAGTTCCTTCTTTAATAGAGACTTTTACTGTTACATCATTTTCTGCTCCGTTTTGCAGTAAAAACATTAATTCTGTTTGAACTCCAGGCAATCCGGCAGCTTCACCATAACCATTTACTGGATTATAAGGTAATGTAAGTCCTAATGCATTTACAATAAAAGAATTCAATACTATAAAAACCATAAATGCTATTAAATTAAATTTTATTTTATACAACATCTAATGTCCACGCTCCTAATTCTAAAGTTGAATATGATTGTGCATTTAAGCCCATTGGTACATCAATTAAGCAAACAAATATATGTTCTTGTCCAGATGTTCTATTTTGTATTGAATGATTTCCTATTGCAAGCACTGAGTTTGTTATTCCAGTTGCAGTATTATTTACAAATGCAGTTGCATTTGAGCCACTTTCAGCATTCTTGCAACCAGCATTAGTATTTGCTGTTGTGCTGTTTACGACCTCCATTGTGAAATTAACAGCTGGTATATATTGTGTCTTTGTAATTTCACCTACTAAATTTCTACCAGTAATCCTTACATTTCCAGAGGTTATTCCAACATTCCCAGTGTTATTTACAACAACAGGATCATTGGTGCTTGTAGCATTGTCTTCTCCAGCAACAGGCGATCCAAAAGTAATATTTGCCGGACCAACAAAAATAGCTATTGTTGAAGATAAAGTAAAGTTATGAGTGTTGTTTTGTGCTGCAAAACTTCCGTTGTACTCAATATATGCAATAGTGATATTCCATTCTCCTGCTGACGAGAAATACCATACAGGTACACTACAGCTTATATTGGCAGTAGTGCTGTTAATGTCTCCTGAATCAAAGCACCCTCCTGATGTTGGACTTGAATAATTATAAACTGGTGATCCCGCGCTTCCGCCTGTCTTTGTTAAATTAATTCTTGCTCTGTCAGCAGAAATAGTATCTACGCCGTCTGGGTCATTTATCTCAAAAGAAATAGTTACATTTGTAAAAGAATTATCAGTTATTGACTGTATTGATGTATTATATACCAAAGATATTACAGGATTTCTTCCAAGAAGAGTTAAATTAACACTTGAGACTCCGGTCGAACCCATTCCAGTAATGCTGACTATTCCATAGCTTGATTTCTCTAAAAGTTCTTTAACAGAAAACCCAGAAACATTTAAGACTGTTATGCAAAATAATATCAATAGAAAACTTATTTTAAAAATGTGTACCCCTCTTTTGGTTTCCATAATTTCACTTTGTATAAGATATAATAAATTTATAATTTTTTTGTAATTTATAATCTTTTTGGAATAAGGGGGGTTGGTGCGAAATTAGCTGTTAAGCTAATTTGCTAAAAGAATTAGAGTTAAAAAGTTAATTTAATGACAAACTTTTACTCCTTTCTTTTGCTTATCTAAATCGTTAATGAAGTTCTTGTACTTTTTCTTGTTATTGTAAATATCATTGTCTGCCATTAACCTTACATTCCTTTTTCTCCTTAAATATCAAGGTGTGACAGCACAACGGAATAAAGAATATATATTATGTAAGATATATCTTACTTGGTGATAAAATGGAAATTGCACTTACAAAAATGAGTTCAAAAGGACAAGTAGTTATACCATCTGAACTAAGAAGGAATATCAGTGAAGGAGAAACTTTAATGATTATTAAAAATGATAATCAGTTAATTATAAAGAAAGCGACTGAATTAGATAAAAAATTAAAAGAAGATTTGGAATTTGCTAAAAGAACAGAAGAAGCTTGGAAGAGTTATGAGAAAGGGGAATTTAAAAAGAAAAATGTTAGTGATTTTTTAGAAGGTTTAAAGAGTTGGTAATAATTGATTATAGAATATACTGATAGTTTTCAGAAAATTGTTTCTAAGATTAGAGATTCTGCTCAAAAAGAAAAAGTACTCAAACAAATTGCTAAAATTGTTGAAAATCCTGAAATTGGAAAGCCAATGATGTATGCAAGAAAAGGAACTAGGGAATTATATGTTAAACCATTTCGCCTATCTTATGCTTATTTGAAAGAAGAAAACAAAATTATATTTTTAGATTTATATCATAAAGATGAGCAATAAAATTTATGATGCAAATAATGAAAATATTGTGTGTCGGTGACCTCGGATAAAGAAAGTTATCCCCGCCAGCAGGACAGAACAAAAGTGTTCGACTTTCTATCTATTCTGCTTACAAAAATTTATATAGAAACTTCAAATATAGAATTAAAAATGGAAGAAGAAACTAA
>JAGWAC010000019.1 GCA_018302125.1 Candidatus Woesearchaeota archaeon
TATAAATGAGGTTGTTAAACTTTATGAAAAAAGATCCCAAATACTTAAGCTGGGATGAGTACAAAAAGAGATTGGTTGAAATGCATATCTTGCATTTAATTGAGAAATTTGCTAAGAGTAATGCTGATTATGATTATAGAAGCCTTGAAAGCGATACAAAAAAAGAATTAGCAAGATTTAGCCAATTATGAGGGGAAAATGAAAGAAGGTATATATTCGGGTAAATTTAGGGATGAGTTAATCGAGGATGATGAAATCTCAGCAGAAGAGTATTTCTTTATGCAGGGCTACGACTCCCTAGATTAATTTTTTTATTTTTTTGTATTACTTTATTAGTAATATTTAAATAGTATTACATTATTATATAATCATGCCAATGCTAACACAAAAATCCCAAGTAACAATTCCAAAAAAAGTTAGAAAAATTCTGGGAATTGGTCCTGGGGATGAAATAGATTTTGATATTGTGAAAAATAAAATAATTTTGCATAAGAAAAAAAAAGATTCTATAATTGATAAATATCGGGGATTTCTAGGTCAAAGTAAAACAGAAGAAATAATGGAAGAATTGCGATGAGTGTAGCTATTGATACAAATATTTTATTGGATATCTTGCTTAATGATAAAGAATTTTACAATAGCAGCAAAGAGGCAATTGAGCAATACAATAGTCTTGGCGCATTGATTATATCTCCAATAGTATATGCTGAATTACTAACTCAGTTTATTAAGCAATTTTCTATCTCTGCTGAACAGAAACTTAATCAATTTTTAAAGGAACTTGGTATTTCTCTAGTAAATTTTACAAATAAAGATTTAATTACTGCAGCCGAAGCTTGGAACGAATATATAAAGAACATAAAAAATAAAGAAATTTTTTGTATAGCTTGCGGTGAAAAAAATAATTTCTTTTGCAAAAAATGCAAGCAGAAAATATTTTGGAGAAATCATATTATTGCTGATTTTTTAATAGGAAGTCACGCCCAAAATAATACTGATGTATTTCTTACAAGAGATAGAGGTTTTTACAAAAGCTATTTTAAAGTTAAATTAGCTGAAAATTAAAAATATCTTTATAAATACTATAAATTAGAATTCTCTTATGAAATTATTGGTTTTTACAGATGTTCATGGCAGTAAAATAGCAATAAAACAAATAATAAACAAAGCTAAAGAAGCAGATTTATTGATTTGTGCTGGTGATCTAACTAATTTTGGGGTTGAATTGAATTCAATCTTAAAGCAGTTTAAGGAAACAAATAAAAAAATGATTATTATTCCAGGAAATCATGAATCTAATGCTGAGATAAATAATGCTTGTAAAAAATTTGATTTTTTAATAAATATTCATTTAAAAAAACACAAAATCAATGATATTGTTTTCTTTGGTTTTGGCACAGGAGGATTCTCAAAAATAGATTCTGAATTAGAAGAAATTATGCAAAACTTAAAATTTAATGAAAAAGAAAAATTAATCTTTGTTTCTCATGGTCCTCCTTTTGGAACTAAATTAGATTATTTGGATCATTTACAAAGATATAGGGGAAGCAAAACTTTAAGAGAGTTTATAAAAAAATTCAAGCCTAAATTTGTTGTTTGTGGTCATTTGCATGAAAATGAGAAAAAAGAAGACAAATTAAATAACACCATCATATTAAATCCAGGAAAATACGGAAAAATTATAGAGATTTGATTACTTAAAAAACAACTTCTGGTAATTCATAAAAATATTATTCTCAACCTCTATTTTATCCATTTTCTTAATTTCAGCTATTTTTTCTATTGTAAATTTAATAAAAGCAGGCTCATTTTGTTTGTCAGGAAAAGGAGATAGCCAAGGACAGTCTGTTTCTGTTAATAATTGGTTAATATTAACTATCTCAGTCATCATCTGAAAATGCTGTGATTTATTAATTATACAAGGAATAGAAAAATAAAATCCTAAATCTTCTGCTTTTTTAATTAGTTTTTTATTGCCAGAAAACATATGCAAATGAACTTTTTTATTAGAGCTAGTCTCTAAAATTTCTACACACTCTTTTTCAGCCCCTCTTGAATGCACGATTAATGGTTTTTTTATTTTTTCGCTTAACTCTATTATTTTATTAAAATTCTTAACCTGATTATCTTTATCTTTTGAAAACTTATTGTCCAAACCAATCTCTCCAATAGCAATTATTTTGTCTTTATTTTTTTTAATAAATTCTAAAGTCTCATCAACATTAAATTTAGTATTTCTATCATAGTCTTCATAACCATCTATCACCTGAACATTTAAGGCATTTAAAGGATACAAGCCAAGAGCAGCCTTAACAATCTTGTATTTTTTAGCAATCTCCAAGACTCTTAAATTATTCTCATGATTAACGCCCTGGGCAATAATAGAAACAACATTTTCTTTTTCTGCTCTTTTTATAATTTCATTTAATTCTTCTTCATTAAATCTATCTATATGAGCATGAACATCTACTAACATTTTACCCTAACAACAAAAACGGCTTGATTAAAAAACTTAATAGCTTGATTAAATAAGGAAGCAAATTAATAAAGATTACAATTAATAAAAAGTAGCTTACAGAACTCCAAAATTTTTTAGCTTTCTCTTTTTCTTTGAATATAATAAAAGATAAAACTAAAAACATTCTTCCGCCATCAATAGGTCCTAAAGGTAATAAATTAAATAAGCCAACCCCTAAATTAACAATAAATACCCAGAACATTAATTTCAATATCCATAAAATAACATTACCAAAATTTTCATTAATTCCTGATTTAATTTTTGTTTTAATATTAAAATCAGTTATTCCAATATAACCTTTCGAAGAATTTTCGGGATTTTCAACAGTTGTTAAACTAAATTCTCCTTTGTCAGTCCCAAATGTAATTCCCTGATTTGGCTTAATTTGGTCTGTTATGGAAACAAAATGATTTACATCTTTAATTTTCTCTCCGTTTATTGAAATTAATTCAAATGGAACAGGAATATTGGCTTTTTCTGCTGGATATTCTGGAATTAATTTATTTACTTCTATGCCGTTAAAGTCCAAAATTCTTTCTTGTAAAGGCATTGAAACGAAACTTATCAGCAAAAAAACAAATCCAGCTAATAAAATATTTGAAAAAGGACCAGCACTCATAATTGCCAGTTGTTTTCTTTTCTCAACTTTCTCTAATTTCTTTTCATCAGGCTCGACAAAAGCCCCTAATATTGGTCCAAAAAATAAAAAGCCAGAATTCTTGACTTTTAAATTAAATAATCTTGCAAATACTCCATGAGAAAATTCATGAATCACAGCAACAATAAAAATAGAAATAATCCAGTGCCAAAAACCTAATGTTGGAAGTCCATCAATTTTTACCCCTGGTAAAACTGGAGCCAAAGCTGGCTGAGCATCAGGAACAAATATTAATGAGAAAGTTCCTTTAATTAAAATATAAAAAATAAAAGCCATTCCTAAAAAACCAACAACAGTGCTTACATAAGATAAAGGCTTTAAAACAAATTTAAATTTTTTGGCAATCTTATCCATTAATTTAATTCCTAATTGTGTTCTGTAAATAAAAAGAATTCTTCCCTTGACTTCAAATTTTTCTTTGTTAAAAAAATAAAATGTTAATAAGAATAAATAAAAAATAATGGCTAATAATAAATCAACATTCATTTTACTTCTGGGTTTTCTTAGCTTTTACTGGCCTGAAACTTCTCCTGCCGCAATTTTTACAGGCAACTTCCTTTTTAATAATTTTATTTACATTAGTTCTCATTTTTGTCTTACATTTTCTGCAAACAAAAGCTCCTTTGAACAATCTTGCTGTTGCCTCTGGAAATTTTACCATTTTCTAATTTTTGATTAAGATTTTTTAATGTTATATTTTTGTTAGTTTTTTTCTAAAAAGTTATTTTAATTGCATAATAATTTTTTGGTTTAGTATAATCCAATAGATTACTTGCACATCATCCTTAACCTTATCTCTTAATTCTTCTGGTATTTTAAGATCAAAAGTTTCGAAAGATTCCATGTCCATGACATTAGCCATATCTCCTTTTATAGATAAAACTTGTGCTGTCTTCTTTTCAATAATAGGGACTTCTACTTTATCTCCACCAGGCATAACTTTAATTATTTTTTGATCATCTAATATAGAAACTGCTTCTATTCTTGATTTTGCATGCCCGTGTTTTCCGGATTTGCCAGTCTGAATATCTTTTATAACACAAGCCTTGCCGTCAAACACAATTGTATTTCCTTTTTTTAGACTACCTGCAGTCACCAGTTTAGTTGTCATTAAGATTTGACAAAAAATTTAATTTATAAATTTTTGCTTTATGTTAAGTAAAGTTGCTAAGTATACAGTCTTGTTGGAAAATCCATAATTCCATTATGGAATCTCTTCTCATTATACCATTTTTGATATTCCTTTATTTGTCCATTCAGCCATTCCGGGAATTGAATAATCAAATAAATAAATTCCTCAGCTACATTTCTGATTGCTCTTTCTACTTTTCCTTTATCTTGTGGGTAATAAGGATGAGCATGTACTGATTCAACTTCACTTTCTTTAAGCAAATTATCCCATTCTTCTTTGAATGGGTTATTATCAGTCAGAATCTTTTCTGGCTTATGCTTTGTTATCATTGGTTTAAGTAAATTGTAAATCTCTTTTACATTTGGACAATGATCTAGCTGAGAAAATAAAAGTAAATCTCTGCTGTAATCATCAATGCATATCACAAAATAATATTTCTTTCCTTGTATTTTAACAGGACCTTTGTTGTCTAACTGCCAAAGCTCATTAGGGCTTTTAGCCCTAAAGAAATGCCATTTCTTGTATTTCTTCTCATATCCATTTATCTTATGTTTTTGAAGAACTTCATTTATTGATGTTCTTGATAATTTAATTCCCTGTATTATATTTACACCTAGTTCCTTAAGTTTATCTCTCATAAACTTAGGCAGACAAAATAATCCCTGCTTGATTCTTCCTGAGCCCCATTTGAATGTATTTCTTAATGCCAAAATAAATAATTCTACTTTAATTGTAATCTTTTCTTTCTTTAGTTCTCTTTTCTTGTCATTCAACTGCTTTCTTCTCTTGTTCCATTTGTATACAGTTCTTCTAGTAACACCAATTACCTTTGCAACCCAAGATTTATTTATCCCTCTATCTATTGATTTACCGATGAGATTGCGTAGTTCAGTGGTTAATCTCATTGGGTTCACCTCCTTTTTGGAGAGTGTTCCCCCACACTCTTTTTATTAGAAATCAGATAGGAATGTGTATACTTTAAAGGTTTACTTTACACTTTATGTGTACGTGTTTAGCTACTAAATGTTTTTAGGAGCTAAATACATACTTCTATCAAAATCTTTATAAAACTGAGAAAAACCGATTTCATAAATGACAATTAAAAAAGGCGATTTTATTGAAATGGATTTTGTTGGCAAGATTAAAGATACTAATGAAATCTTTGATTTAACAAAAGAAGAAATTGCCAAAGAAAAAAAATTGTATAATTCTAGGTTTTCTTATAAACCAGTAATAATCTGTGTTGGTGAAGGTGAATTAATTAAAGGGCTTGATGAAAAATTGGTAGGAAAAGATAAAGGAAAATTCTCATTAGAAATTAAATCAGAAGAAGGTTTTGGAAAAAAAGATCCTAGCTTGTTAAAGTTAGTCCCTATGAAAGTATTTACAAAAGAAAATCTAAGACCATTTCCAGGATTAAATATAAATATTAACGGTTTAATCGGCACAGTAAGAACTGTTTCAGGTGGCAGAGTAATTGTTGATTTTAATCACCCATTATCTGGAAGAGATCTAGTTTTTGATATTGAAGTTAGGAAAATACTAAAAGAAGATAAAGAAAAAGTTGAAGCTATAGTTTCCAAAATAACCAATGAATTTGAAGCAAATTTGGATAAGAGCAATCTAACTTTAAAATTAAATTTAGATGAAAAAAATAAAGAAGAATTAAAAAAGAGAATTCTAAAACTAATTCCATCTGTAAAAGAAGTAAAATATGAAAATCTAAAACAAAAAGAAGAGCCTAAAAAAGTGGAAAAACCTGAAGAAAAGCCAAAATCTAAACCTAAGCAATAGACTTCAGAAAAGATTAAATACTACTTTTTTCAATATAGCAATTTAATGGATAGCTTAATAACAGGTGTTAAAGAAAGAGGCTTCATTAAGTCTTCTATGCCAAGAAACCAAAATCCTTTAGATGCTGAGCTAGAAGAATTAATTTCTAAGCAAAAATCAAAAATTAAGGTAATTGGATGTGGTGGCGGAGGAAATAATACAATAAACAGAATTTCCGAAGTTGGCATTACAGGAATAGAAACAATTGCAATTAATACAGATGCTCAAGACTTGTTATATACAAATGCAGATACGAAAATTCTGATTGGAAAAACCTTAACTCATGGTTTGGGTGCTGGAAGTATTCCACAAGTTGGTGAAGAAGCTGCTCGTGAAACAGAGCATGAGATCAAGGAAAAAATTCAAGGCGCGGATATGATTTTTATTACTTGTGGTTTAGGTGGAGGCACTGGAACAGGTTCTGCACCAGTTGTTGCAGAAGTTGCAAGAAAATTAGGTGCTTTAACAGTTGCTATAGTAACAATGCCCTTTGCAATGGAAGGCCAAAGAAGATATGAAAATGCATTGTTTGGCTTGGAAAAACTTGAATCTCTTACAGACACTCTAATTGTAATTCCAAATGATAAATTATTAGATTTAGCTCCAGATTTGCCTCTGCATACAGCATTTAAAGTTGCAGATGAAATTCTGACTAATTCAGTCAAAGGCATAGCTGAATTAGTTACAAAAACAGGTTTAGTAAATTTAGATTTTGCAGATATAAGAACAGTAATGGGCAAAGGAGGAGTTGCTGTAATTGGTGTTGGTGAAAGTGATTCCCAAAACAGGGCAGTTGAAGCTGTTGAAAAAGCAGTTAATAATCCTTTATTAGACGTAAGCATTGATAATGCAGTTGGCGCTCTGATTAATGTAGCTGGTGGCCCAGATATGACTTTGGATGAGGCAAGAAAAGTTGTTGAAACAGTTTCATCTAGATTAGATCCAAATGCAAGAATAATCTGGGGAGCCCAGATTTCTGAAGATCTTACAAATACAATAAGGGTAATGTTGATAGTAACTGGTGTAAATTCACCCCAAATATTTGGCCCTAAGAAAAAATTATCCCAAAAATTAAGAAAAGAAATAGAATCAGAACTTGGCATAGAATTTATCAATTAAAAATCACAATCTTTTTAAACTAAAACTAAGTCTAAAACAAAAATGGCAGTAACACAATTTAGGTCAAGAAGAAAAGTAACTGGTGGTAGATATAAACCTACATCTAAAAAGATAAAACATAAAGGACATTTGCCTACTTTAACATTATTAGGTGAAAGAAAAGTTAAATTAGAGAGAACAAAATCTGGTTCTTTAAAACAAAAACAGCTTTCTAGTGATCTAGCTAATGTTTTTAATCCAAAAACAAAAAAATTTGAAAAATTAAAGATAATTACAATCACAGAAAATGCAGCTAACAGAAACTTCATTAGGCGAAATATTATGACAAAAGGAGCCATAGTTAAGACAGATAAGGGTCTAGCTAGAATAACTTCTAGACCTGGCCAGGAAGGCACTATAAACGCTGTTTTATTAGATCAAAAGTAAATTTCGAACTTCTTACTACTTAGAAATCACTGCAAAATGAACCGAAAGATTTATATATAAGATTCTCAATTTATTTATAAAGTTTTTTGTATGCTTATTAATATAATCCTTGGGGGAGAAAAATGCCAGAATATGTAAAAAAATGCCTAGATTGTGGAGGCATCAATTTAATTCTTAATAAAGAAAAAGGAGAAGTAATTTGTAAAGATTGTGGCCTTGTAATAGAGGAAAGAATGATCGATTTCTCCCAAGAATGGCGTGAATTTGATCATGATCAAGCAGATTCCAGAAGAAGAACTGGAGCCCCTATGACTTATTCAGTTGCACCAGATCAACCGATTATTCTAAAGAAAAATAATGAATTAATAGTTGTCAAAATTGGGAGCTTTGTAGATAATTTAATAACTAAAAAAGGAAGCTATTTAATTCAAGAAACAAATTTAGAAGTTACTGACATTACAAATGAGAATTTTGAGTGTATTTCTTTTGATAAAAATAAAAACATTGATTTTAGAAAAGTAAGTGAAATTTCCAGGCATCCAGCTACAGAATTTTATGAAATAACATTAGAACAAAATAGAAAAGTAAAAGTTACAGGAAATCACAGTATTTTTACAATTTCTAATAGTAAATTTATTCCAAAAAAAGTTGAAGATCTGGAAATTAATGATTTAATAGTTTGCCCAGAACATAATTTATTTGAAAAAGAAGCATATGTTTTTGAAGAAAAAGTAAATGAAAATTCAGATACAATGCTATTAACTAAAGATTTACAAATAAAAAATAAAAATTCTTTTATATATTTAAAAGTTAAAAAACTTAATAAAGTAAAATCAACTTCAAGATATGCTTATGATTTAACAATTCCAGGTTATGAAAACTTTGTTGGCGGACATGGATTTGTATTCCTTCATAATACAAAGTTTGATAGAGGATTAGGAACAGATGTAGGCCAGAAAGGAGATATCTTCAAATTATCAGGCAAAGGCAGAAATAAATATTTCAGGTTAAGAAAATGGCAGTATAGAATTTCTACAGCTATTGAAAGAAATTTAAAATTAGCTCTAGCTGAACTAAAGAGAGTTTCTTCTTATTTAAAATTGCCAAAATCAGTTGAAGAAGAATCTGCAAGAATTTACACATTGGCAGTTCAAAGAGGTTTAGTAAGAGGAAGATCAATGGAATCTGTGGTAGCTGGCGCATTATACGCTGCTTGTAGAAGACACGAAGTTCCAAGAACTTTAGATGAATTGGGAGAAGCTTCTGGTATTGATAAAAAAGAGATTGGAAGAACTTACAGATTTGTAACAAGAGAATTAGGTATTAGAATTTTGCCTTCTAATCCAGTTGAATATATTCCAAGATTTGCGTCTGCATTAAAATTATCAGCAGAAACTCAGTCTAAATCAGTTGAAATTTTGGAAATGGCAGATAATTCTGAATTAACTTCAGGAAGGGGTCCAACAGGAATTGCAGCTGCTTCATTATATGTTGCTGCTTTAATTAATAATGAAAAGAGAACACAAAGAGAAGTTGCAGATATAGCTGGAGTTACAGAAGTTACAATTAGAAACAGATACAAAGAATTGCTGATAAAATTAAAATTAAAAGACAAAATAAAGAAAATTAAAAAGTAATGACGGAAACAAAGTGTCAGAAAATCAAGAAGAACAGAAATATTCGAATGTTCAAATAATAGATATGCTTTCTTCAT
>JAGWAC010000016.1 GCA_018302125.1 Candidatus Woesearchaeota archaeon
TTTGTATCAGATCCTGATGCAGATAGCATGACAGTTACAATAGTCTTCTGGAATGGAACAAAGGAACATTTCAGAACAAACATAACAGGTGTAGCAAATAATTCCAACAACACAATAGTATCTTACACATTAACAAGAAACAATACAAATGCATTCTTGTCAGGACAGAACTGGACTTGTGCAGCAAGAGCAACAGACAACAATGATATATATACATCTTGGGTAAATGCATCTGTGACAATACAGAACACAGCCCCTTCATTTGATACAATAATATCAAATTTAACTTTTTATGAAGAAGTTAATCAACTAAATGTAACTGATCTAGATAATCACTTCTCAGATGCTAATGCAGATAATTTAATTTACACATCAGAAGTTGCAGGTGGAATAACAGTTTCAATTGACTCATTTAATAATTTAAGTTATATTCCATCGCCTAATTGGTTTGGAACCGCGACTATAAATATAACTGCTGATGATGGATTTGCAACAAATAAATCAAATATAATAACCCTGGTAGTAACTAATGTTGCTGAAAAGATTGAGACTTTTGTAAATGTTTTAGGAAAATCCACAAAATTAGTTGGCATAGAAATAATAGTTCCCTCCCCAATATCAATGTTCATAAATGATAAAGTAGTGTTGCCAATAATAATTAGAAATAATAAGCAGAATGTCTTGACAAATATAAAATTAGAAACCAAGTCATCATCTGAACAATTAATAACAAAATTAAAGCAAATAAATATTAAGCTCTTGTCACCAGGAGAACAAATAACAACCGAATTAGAGATTATGTCAGGAGCAGTTATAGCTGAAGATAAATACACTATCTTGTTATCAGCAACTACAGGCGAAGGAGTTTCTGATTCAGCAGAGTTCTTTGTAAATGTAGCTGATTTTGGAGCAGGAAATAGAACAGTAATATTGCCAAGATTGCAGGTAGCAAAGGATCTTTTCAAGAGCAACCCGCAATGCCTGGAATTGAGCGAATTATTAAACCAGGCAGAAGAAGCAATAAGTGAAAAAAAGTTCAGTAAATCAGAATCTTTAATAGAAAATGCAATAAAAGGATGCAAGGATCTTTTATCTTTTGAGCCCCAGAAAATAGAAACTCCGGCAAGAAAATCAAGGCAGAATTTGATATTGTTAATAGAATTATTGTCTTTATTATTTTTGACAGTTGCATTCATATTTTACAGAAAAAGAAGAAAAATAAATGAAATTCCTTTTTAGAAGTTTAGATTTAAAAAGTTCATTTCTTGATTTCTTTGTATAGTTCTGGAAATAATTTTATATTCATCTCTTCATAGAATCCTAATATCTCAAGGTAAGCAATTTTCTTGCTCTTGTCTGATAAAAACGGAAATAAATAACAGATATCGCCATAAATATCTCTTAATTTATTGATATTTTTCTTTTCAAGAGCAGCTCTTCCGTTTTTTATTAATGTACTAATCTGCTCTAGTTTGTTTCTGTCAAATTCATCAAAGTCTTTTTTAATTTCAATTTGTTTTGGTTTCTTTTTGAAATTAAAGCTGAATAATTTTTTCTTTTCAATTTCAACAAATTTATTTAATTTCTCGTCTATTTTTCCTTCTTGCTTATTGATGTCATGCATCATTTTTCTTATTTTGTTGAATCTTGCATTTTTGTCAATATTTATTGCTTCTATTTCCTCTAATTTTTCTTTGTCAATTATTCTTATTATTTCTCTAAACTTGGTTGAAAAATCATAAATTATTTTCTTGTCTATTTTATTGTCTTTATATGTAAGTTCTTTTAAGGATAAGATTAGCTCTTTTTTGGGAATATTTCTTTTTTCAAGATCTTTTAATAATTCATCATAAGTAAACTCATAATCTAAAGAAAATCTGTCCTTGAAAAATGCCCTTATCATTTTAACCAAAATATTAAATGCCTCATTTGTTTCTCTTTCATCAAGCCTTTTTGCAAATGTGTCAATAACATCAAGATAATTTATCCATATTTTCTGGATAGTCTCTTCTTTTTCTGTTTCTTCCTTAATAACTTCTATGGCATTTGCTTTTCCAATATTTGGAACATTTACAACTTTCTTAGAAACATAATAATTTTTAGTGTCTATGATAAAAGTAACTCCAAAAATAATCGCCACAATAACTATCAAGACTAAAGGCAATAAGATAACAAGGGAAAGATCTTCTCCTAAAGTCTGGGCATTAACACTATAAATAATATTGAATAAACTTAGTAAATAGAGTAAGCCTCTTTTCATATGGATTTTAAAAGATAATAACTATAAATACTTTCCTGAAGATTAAAATCTTTCCATAATGCTTATTCCATTTTCAATAAGCTCTTTTATATCTTTTAATTTTGTTTTTTTTCTGTATTTTGCTTCAAGCATGGCTTTTGCAAATTTAATAAGGTCTTTTTTAATGCTTTCATCAACTTTCTTAACAATAAGTTCATTGATAAGCTCGTCATAAGTAAATTGATATTTTATACTAAGCATTTTTGCTAAAAATTCTCTCATATCATTTGAAAATTGCATAAATACATTTTCTTTATTTTCTTCATGGCAGATTCTTTTCAGTAAAGTTGTTTTATTGACATAAACTTTTTTAAACTCTTCTTTTGTTATTTCATTTTTCTTTCTTGTACTTAGAATTGTAATAATTAAAGCTATTAAAATAAATCCTAAAATAAAAATTAACATTTTAATTAGGTTTGTTTTAAGGAAGTAAATAAAATTAAAACCCTTTCTTTCATAAAATAAATTCTCTGAATCTTGTTCCTCGCTCTTAAAATCTAAGGTTATATTTTGCAAAATAAGGTTGTCTCCTGTTTTTGCAAAGCTGAGATTCAAGGCTGTCCTGTTATCTATATTTATGAAAAGAGCATCTCTGGAAAAATTAACATAAGTAGAATATATCTTCTGTTTTTCCAGCTTGAGTTTCTTGATAGATTCCAATAATGTTTTGCTTATAAGGGGATCATAGCTAAAACTAAGATCATAATTAATCGTTTCTTGAAATTCATCCTCTACTTCTTTTGAAACAGAAAATGTCTCATTTATAGATGCTTCTTTTGATTTGTTTGTCGTGATTATAATAACCTCACTCCCTGTTTTTCCTTCTGCTGGTATTATATGTACAAGTTTAAAATTGTTGTTTATTTTTATTTTAACATATTGGGGTTTATTAACAAGATAATAATCCAGGCTTGTTCCTAAATATTCTGTCAAATTGACAAAAATTCCGTCCTTTCCTAAAATTTTAGTATCTACATTAATTCTTAATTCATCTTTTGTTTCTTGTGCATATATATTAATTAAAAATAATAAAATAATTAATAAGATTAAACCTCTTTTCATTAAATATAAATCAAGTAAATATATATTTTAAACTTTCCTAAGCCTGTAAAAAACTATATAAAGTAGTTTCTCTGTTTTTATTCTATGGCAATAGCAGTTAGCCAGGAAGAGGCGAAAGTTTACCAAGAAAAACTGTCTCAGATTAGGTCTGAAATTTCTAAGTTAGTAATTGGTCAGTCTAAAACAGTAAACAGTTTGTTGCGTGGTTTATTATGTGATGGCCACGTTCTTTTAGAAGGAGTTCCTGGAGTAGCTAAAACAACCATAATAAAAACTTTCGCAACTATAGCTGGTTGTTCTCAAAAAAGAATTCAATTCACAGCAGATTTATTGCCTGCAGATATTACTGGTATAACTGCTTATAATGAAAAAACCAAGGAATTCTACATTGTAAAAGGACCTGTTTTTGCAAATTTTCTTATGGCTGATGAAATTAACAGGGCCACGCCTAAAGTTCAGTCAGCATTGCTTGAAGCTATGCAGGAAAGACAAGTAACAATTGGCAGGGAAACATTCAAATTGCAGCTGCCTTTTTTTGTTATGGCTACTTCTAATCCATTAGAAAGTGAAGGCATTTATACATTGCCAGAAGCTCAAATTGACAGGTTTCTTTTTAAGATTTTGGTAGATTATCCAACATTAGAAGATGAGAGGCAGGTTCTGAAAAAAAATATAACTATCCATAAATTCGAGGAGTTTGGTATCAGGCCAATTTTAAATCCAGAAGAGATTATCAAATTGCAAAATTTTGTAAAAAATATCTATTGCAGTGAAAAAGTAGAAGATTATATTTTGCATTTGGTTGATGCAACCAGAAACTCGCATAAATATAAACTAAATTTAGGAAAATTCATTGAAACAGGGTGTTCGCCAAGAGCAACAATAGCTCTTTATATTGCCTCAAAGGCAGAAGCTTTGTTAAATGGCGACAATTATGTTACTCCCCAGCATGTAAAAAATATTGCTCATGATTCTTTAAGACATAGAATAATATTAAATTACGAAGGCGAAGCTGAAAATATTAGCAAAGATGATATAATAACAGAATTATTAGCCAAAATACCAATACCATAAAATGCCAGAACAATTAAAAGCAGATGTCTCTCATAAAGTAAAAAAAATCGAGGTATTTACAAAAAGGTTGGTTTCTGTAAAGTTTATGGGTATTTATAAATCAAGCATAAAAGGCAGAGGTTTAGATTTTAGTAATTTTAGGGAGTATAGTGCAACTGATGATGCTTCTTTGATTGATTGGAAAGTGAGTGCTCGTGTTAACAAGCCAATAATCAAGGAATTTGTTGAAGAAAGAAATCTGGAAGTTTTTTTATTGATTGACGTTAGTTCTTCAATGGTATTTGGCTCAACTAAAAAATTAAAAAATGAATATGCTGCTGAATTAGCCTCAACCTTATCTTATGCTATTCTAAATGTGGGCGACAGTCTTGGTTATGGTTTATTGTCAGATAATTTCTTCAATATAGTCCAGCCAAAAGTCAATAAAAAGCTATATTATCAATTGTCAAGATTATTGGTAAATCCGGAAATTTATGGTGGGGGTTATGATCTGGAAAAAGCCTTGGAAAAATGCATTCGGTTGTTAAGAAGAAACTCAGTATTAATAATAATCTCTGACTTTATTGGCTTAAAGGGAAATTGGCAGGAATATTTAAAAAAAGCAGCATACAGCTTTGATTTAATTGGCATAATGCTTCGCGATCCTAGGGACAGAGAAATACCAGAAGATTCTAATATGATTGTAATTGCAGATCCATTTACAGATAAGCAGATTATTCTTGATCCTAATCCAAGAGTAAGAGAAAAATATAGGGAATTTGTTGAAAAAGAAGAAAATGAAATTGCTGATGCTTTCTATAAATCTCATGCAGACCTGTTAAAATTAACAACTGATCAGCCTTTCTTGATTCCCTTGATTAATTTCTTTAAAAGAAGGAAAAAATAAAAATGGTAAGTATATCTTTTACAGATCCTGTATATTTATGGTTCTTGTTTAGTCTGCTTATTCTTATTTTATCTCATTCAGTCACTTTCAAAAATACAAGAAAAAAAGCACTGAGATTTGCAAATTTTGAAGCTATTTCAAGAGTAACAGGAGAAGAATTTATTAAAAAAAATGTTTATCTTCTGGTTATAAGATTAATTATTCTTGCTTTAATTGTTCTGGCAGTATCAGGCACAGCAATAACTTATACTGGAATCTCTACAAGCTCAAATTATGTCATAGCTTTAGATACTTCAGCTAGTATGCTTGTTCAGGATATTAATCAAAATAGGTTGGCTGCTGCCCAGGATATGTCAATTTCTTTTCTGGATTTCTTGCCTTCTAGAACTAAAGTAGGTCTTATTACATTTGCAGGTACAGTTCTTATTAAAAGTAGTTTGGAAACAGATTTTGAAAAATTAAAAAATCTAATTAAGTTAATAGATGTTTCACAGATTGGGGGGACTGATTTAGGAAATACTATAGTTACTTCCACAAATTTACTAATAGCTGACCAGGACTTAGTTTCTAAAGTAATAATTTTGATAACAGATGGTCAAAGTAACATAGGCATCCCATTAGAAACAGCAGTTAATTACGCAATTGACAATAAAGTTTTAATACACACAATAGGCATTGGTACAGATGAAGGTGGAAAATTTATTGGAACTGATGTTGTATCAAAATTAGATGAAGAAAATCTTAGAAATATAGCTGATCTCACTGGGGGGAAATTCTTCAGAGCAGAATCAAAAGAAAAACTTCTTGAATCTTTTAGGGAAATATCAAAATTTAATCGTAAAAAGATATCAGTTGATATGACATTTACATTTATGTTGATTGCTTTGTTTTTCTTGTTAATCGAGTGGGGATTAATAAATACAAAGCATAAAATTATACCTTAATACGTTTACAATACTGATTCTGTAAAGTTAATTAATGCTGGTTCTATTAAACCTATAAATATCTTATAAGTAACTTATAGACTATAGTTTTTTTAAATAATTTTTACAATGTAAAAAATGTAAAATAAGTTCTTAGAAGTTATAAGTTGATTTTTATTAAAGATCTGACTTGAAAATTTTAACAAAGTAGCATTAGTTAATTATACAGAGCCACAATACAAAATATTTAAATATGTGAAGACACATATATATTTGTATGGGGAATATAACCTTGTCCTTACCAGAAGAAGTACAAAAGGATATGAAGAAATTTTCTGAAATAAAATGGAGTGAAGTAGCTAGAAAAGCTATTATTGATAGATTAGAAACCTTAAAAATGGCTGAAAGAATCGCACATAAAAGCAAATTAACGCAAAAAGATGTAGAAGAGTTCAGTAAAAAGATTAAGTCTTTAGCAACAAAGAGGTTTCTTAATGAGAATAATAATTGATTCAAATATTTTATTTTCTGCTTTAATCAAGGATTCAGTTACTAGAAAAATTATTTTAGAATATAATGGTTGCTTTCTTTTTCCTTATATTATCTTTGAAGAAATGGAAGAACATAAAGAGGAATTATTAGAAAAGACTGGTTTGGAAAAAGAAGAGTTTGATAATTTATTAAACTTAATTTTAAAAAAAGTTATAATCGTTCCTAAAGAAGTCTTAAAAAAATATAAAAAAGAAGCTCTAGAAATCGTCAAAGATATTGATGTAGATGATTTTATTTTTGTTGCTTGTGCTTTAGCCTATGATAATAGTTTAATATGGACAAAAGATAGAAGACTTAAAGAACAAGATAAAGTCAGAATTTATAATACTAAAGAAATAATTAAATTACTTGATATAACTTTCTAAAGATAATTTTATAAATCATTATAAGGCTATAATTTCTATGTTTAATTTTTTAAAGGATAAGCTAAAAGCAGCAATTTCAAGAGTAACTGAAAGGACAAAAGAAGAAATAGAGAAACCCATAACAATAGAACCTGCAACATCAGTTACAGAAAAAATAACAGAAGAAAAAATAGAAAAGCCAGAAACAACAGAGTTAAAAAAATCCCTATTTAAAAAAATACAAGAGAAGGTAACTTTAAAAACAATCAAAAAAGAAAAATTTGAGGAATTATTTTCTGAAATTGAGATAGCTCTGCTAGAAAATAATGTTGCCCAGGAAGTAGTTGAAAGAATAAAAAAACAGCTTGCAGAAGACCTTGTTGATAATCCTATAAAAAGAAATGAAATTTCTTCAATAATTAAAAAATCTTTTAAAACTGCTCTTGATGATATACTTGGAAGCGAAAAAATTGATTTATTGGCTTTAATTAAGAAAAAAGAAAAAAAACCTTATATAATTTTAGTTATAGGATATAATGGGGTGGGAAAAAGTATTACAATAGCAAAAATAGCCAATTATCTAAAAAATAAAAATCTTAAGGTGATTTTGGCTGCAGGAGATACTTTTAGGGCTGCGGGTTCATCTCAATTGGCAGAATATGCGAAACAAATAGAAGTGCCAGTAATAAAAGGGAAATTGGGTGCTGATAGTTGTTCCATAATTTATGATGCAGTAAATTCAGCCAAATCAAAAGAATATGATGTAGTTCTTGGAGATACTGCTGGCCGTCTTCACAGCAATGAAAATCTTTTAAACGAGCTTAAAAAAATAGTCCGTGTTAACAATCCTGATTTGAGCATTTTAGTCCTGGATTCAATGACTGGCTCAGATGTAGTTAATCAATCAGAAGAATTTGGAAAAGCAGTTAAAATTGATTCAGTAGTATTGACAAAAGCAGATGCTTAT
>JAGWAC010000024.1 GCA_018302125.1 Candidatus Woesearchaeota archaeon
CAACTTAGTTCTTTTTTCAAAAGTTTACAAACAAGTTTTGACATAGTCGTGTTTTCCTTTTGAGCCCTTTCTACGATTTTCTTAATAAGTTCACTTTCTACGTAAAAATGTCTTCTTTCAAATTTTCTCTCTTTACAAATTCCAGATTGAAACATGTTAATATCCCAACAAAGTTTTTATAGAAGAAATAACACCTTATTCTTGAGCTGGGGTGTTATCACCTCTTCTTTATTTTTCTTCTTTCGCCTCCTCATTTTGCTGTAAATTTTTTAATTCTGTTTCTAACCAATCCAAAAAACTAGTAAATTGAGAGTTAAAGTCCATTAGAACCACCAAATCGTTTATCTAAAAATTCTTTAAAAATAGATGTTTTTGTCCTGTATTCCTTACGACAAAGTTGTTCTAATTTATTAAAAGTAAGGCTATCTAATTTTAAAGTTATAATTTTAAATTTGTTTTTCTCCATTTTCAATTAATTACCATTAACTATAATTAACTATATAAGCTTTTTGTTTTTAATGGTAATTAATGGTAGTTAGTTCACCAAAATGCTTAAAAAGAATAATAACTCTGTAAAGAGGATGTTTACAAAAAACAAGTTTATCTCAAAAGAAAAAAATCAAGGTAATCAAAGCACCAATACTTGGTCTTTAACAAAAGGACAAAATTTCACTACTTCTACTTTAAAAATAGAAGATGAACACCCAGATATAATAAAAAATATAAGAGTCTTAAAATTTATTCTTTTACCTCTTGAATATTGGTGTTTAAAAGTATTAATGAAAAAAGAATCTCCTTTGTCTACTGGTTTTATTTATAATTGGCACTTAATTGAAATAGCGGAAAAATCTTTTGAATCTGTTACATTATCCGTAGATGATAAAACAGAGTTATGTAGTTTAATTGGAGCTAAATTTTTAGACAATGAACTTAATAAAAAGTTAAATGATACTGTAAAAATTACAGAAGCCAATTATCGTGAAATTGAAAAATTATTAAGGAGTAAAAAAATAAAATTTCATAGTTATAAACTTATTTTACAAACATTAGAAAGATTAGAAAATTGGGGTCTTTTAAAAAGAAGATACCCAGAAAAAGTTTCTAAAATAAATTTCTATTGGATAATTAACCCACAATTCTATTTAAAATACGGAAAACAATTAGAAGAATTATTTAAAGAAGAAAATAAATCTACTTCTTAAATTTACCATAAGCAGTTACAAATTTACTTATTAACTCTGGGTCTGTTTGTTTTAAATATTCACAAAAACTAATTAATATTTTTTGTTCATCTTCCATTTTATTAATATCATTTATTCTTTGTCTATCCAAAGGTCTTTTACATTGCTTACAAAATTCATCAGTAAAACCATTTTGAATATTACAAAAAATACATAATTTCGTTTTAGGTGTAAATTGTTCATAACCATTTTCTGCTTTTATAATTCCCTTTTTAATTAATTCTATATTAAATGTATCTTTCTGTGTTGATAAATTATAAGTTTGTAATTGGTCTGTAGAATGCCAACCAGCCAAATGCATTATTGTTAAGTCACTATCCCCCCTCAATAACCTAAAAGTAATTCCATTTCTTTTTAAAGAATAACATGTTACGGGTTTATTTATTCCTAAACTTTTACAAGCTAATCTTATTTGATTGTTAATTGCTGATGGGGTCATTTGTTTTCCAAAAGTTTTATCACTTGTAGAAATAAAAAGAAAACAATCCTTATCATTTTTCTTCGGGTGCTTTTCTAACCACTTAATAAGATAAGGCAAACTATCAATTATTTGCATTTCTTTAATACCTTCTTTTCCGTGAGAAGAAACAGATAATCTTGCATAATTATCCAATATTTTAACATCTTTTATTCTTAAATAAAGAATTTCTTGTGGTCTTCCTAAAGATTCAAATGATACAGCTAAATAACATTGCATCAGAGGATTATTACTAAAGAAGCTTACAATTTGTTCATATTCTTCCCATTCAAGTTTATCTTCTCTTGCTTTTTGCCTACTTTTATCTGCTCTAAATTTAAAAGAATTTGCTAATTTGAATTGTTCACTTTCTTCTCCAAATAAAATCTTAAAAATATAACTTTTGTCTTTAAAGTAATCTTTTTTAGATCTATCATTAAATTGTTTGTTAGCATAAAGAATTGTGTTTTCCCAGTCTTGTTTTTGCAATAATTTTATATCTTTTTTACAGATATAAGTGATAATTTTCAGTGATTTTATGATTCTACGTCTAAATACATAGCTTTTATCATATAAATCAAAATAATCAATTAATTTTCTAAAATACTTAAGATTTACTTTATTCTGAACATAATATTTGCTATTATGAGAATGCTTTTCTCTTTCTTCTGGTTTTAACAGAAGCTTATCCAAGTTATTTGCTTCTTTTTCATACTTGGTTTTATTATCATAAATATCATTTTCAGCCATTAACCACACCAACCATAATTTACTTATAAGTTAAGGTGGGCGGTTTCAAATAGAATATAATATCCCCGCCGGCGGATTCGAACCACCAACCACTCGGGTTCAGCTGTCTGTTATTCATCCTTAGTTTTCAACTATGTCTAACAGCGAATTTATCTACAGCCGAGAGCTCTACCATTGCTCTCCCCTAAGGGATTTGAGCTAGACGGGGAATGATAAATTAATCACAATTAATGTTTTTAAGTATATTGGTTTTTAGAATTTTGTGTTTTTTTCTTGGATAAAAATATGTGGCTTTATCATAGCATTTATCATAGATAATACTGCTTTCATGTTTATTTAAATTTAAGACATAACATGTCTTTCTTTTTTCTATCTTAGATTTACATTTTATAAATAACTTTGAAAGTAACATTTTAATATCCATAAGGAATAAATAATAACCAGAACTTATATGAACTGTTCCTTGTGTAATATGATCATCACCATCAATTACACCCCCAATAAAACTTGCAATATTTTTATTAGAAGAATTTATTATTCTAGGAACTCTAGCTGTTAAAGATTTATTTCCTATCGGCATATTAAATTTCTTATTTAAACAATTACTATAAAGTGCGCTATTATCGTGTTTTGTTGGTCTTCTGCCTAATTGTTTTTCTAATTTCTTAACATCCATAATTAATTTCTCTTTTTCAGATTTAGACATTATTTTAAATAAGATTTTAAAATATTTAATTACTTATATTAAATTTAGAGTAGCCCAGGAATTTTCCGAGAAACCCGAAAGAATTTCAGAAAAATAATAAAAGAACCAAGAAAAATAACTTATAAATTTAACTAAAGTTCTCTTTTTAATTCAAATTTAGCAATATTAGATTTTCTTATTACTAATTTATTGTCTTTTGCGAACTGCAATGAAGCTGGTGGCAATCTTATATTTCCAAACAAGTTTAATTGTGGCTCTATTTTGTATGAAATAACTCTTTCTTCTCCCCTATGCATCTTGTGAATTTCCCAGATAAATCTTAGTCCATGTGAACCTTGCTGAATATGTTTGGGCTCTAATGTGCCGAAATCTGAATAATGTCTGATTAATTTAGGCAACAAATCAATAATTTTAAGATCATGGATGTCCTTGTTTGTATAATTTTGTACATTTAACACAACTTTCAAATGCTGTTTGTGTTCTTTTCCTTCTTTTATCAACATAACTCTTTTTGTAATTCTTAATGCCCTTGTTCTTGAATAGAATATAACACCACCCAGGATTATCAAAACAAGAATTGTAAAGAACAAACTATTGTAATTAGTTTCAACAATTATATTTTGCTGCTCGCCGGGGTTTAGGATTAAGTTCCACTGCAAAAAAAACTGGGAATTTTCCTTTACATAATCTCCCCTAACAGAAGTTTCTGTAAATATTCTTTGAAATGTTCCGACGGGATATTTAACTGATTTTTCTACTTTTACATTGCCGTTATTTATTTTTGTTATTGTTGTTCTGGCTGACAGAAATCCAGATTCCCTGTTTATTTTTTCCTGTACATCTTTTGATTCCTCAACTTTGAAGGTAAGTCTTTTTTCTCCTTTTAATGAACCTTGATAATACAATCTCAAAAATAAATCATAGTTTCCTATAGGAGTTTCTGAAATAAGCTTTATTGCAAATTGCTTTACAATTTCCTGATTTCTTGCCAATGTAAGTTTATGCTCTTCATTAAAATGCGAACTGGTTAACAAGAAATCCAAATCTGAAAAATCCTGGTTAAGATTATTTTTGAAAGTTATATCCAGAAGAAATTCTCTTGATGGAAGAATTTTATCAGGAACATTTGTTCTTATTGAAATTATTTCACCTGAACTTAATATGAAAGAAGCCAAGGGATAAATCTGTTTTACATCTGAATTTAACAAAGACTGAACAATTAAATTTACTGTGTAAGCTTTTTCTGCTTTTATATTTTGAGCATACCTTACCTTTACTTCAAAAGAACCTTCTGATCCAGCTGGAATAGTAAGCTGTGTTGGAGAAACTGAGATTCTAGCTGCAACATCTGAAAACGGGTGCATTGAAAATGGATCAGGAGTTATCTTAATTATGTCATCCCTTATCTGCAGATTTTTTATCCTTACCTGAAATATAACTTCAGAACCTGGAAATGCTTTCGAGTCAACTTTAATTGATGAAATTTCAATTTTTTGCTGTGCAAAAACAGGAGAAACTAACAAAAGAGAAAACAAGATTAGAAAAACCACCCTTTTAAATATCATATTACTTAATTTTAGAAACTTATATATAAATATTATGGTAAAAAATTAAACAATATATTGCATTTTTAAGCTTTCTAAATGCAGAATTCTTTATTTTAAAGAAAACAAAACCTTTATATAGTGAGAAATTTCCGATTTTTCTACAGAACACTATAAATAATACTAAAAATCAATAATGTTCTGTCTGGAAGCAGGAAATTATGAACATCGTCGTAACATTAACTATTTTAAAAGAGAGAACAATAAATTTTTTATTAATCAATTTTACACCTGCTAGTAAGAACTATTCAAAATCAGAAAAAAGCCCTGGTAGTGTAGTCGGCTATCATCCGGCCCTGTCGGAAACTTTTAAAAGTTTCTAAAAAGGCTAGAAGTTTATAGAAAGGCCGGGACCCGGGTTCAAATCCCGGTCAGGGCGTTGGGCCGGTAGCTCAGGTTGGCAGAGCACTTGAATATTATGCTAATAAAGCTAAGCTAAATATTGGTGAAGCTTTTAACCCTTGGAAACTTTGAGAAAAAGTTTCAAAAAAAGAGACCAAGGGGTCGAGGGTTCAAATCCCTTCCGGCTCGAATTCACATAAAAAAATGGAAAAGAAAGAAAACTTCGACATCTTTGAGCATATTTTGGTACCTAAACATGTAATTTTAAATCAAGAAGAAATCAATAATTTATTAAAAAAATTCAACATAACACCAGGTCAATTACCAAGAATAACTTCAAAAGATCCTGCTGTAAAATTATTGGGGGCTAAAGTAGGGGATGTTATTAAAATCATAAGAAAAAGCGAGACAGCTGGAACAAGCGAATTTTATAGAGTAGTAACAGGAGAAGAATGAAGAATTTAAATTTAGTTAAAAAATATTTTGAAGAGCATTCATTTATCCAGTCAGACATTGAATCTTTTAATAATTTTATAGAAAGAAGAATGCCTGAGATAATAAAAGAAATTGGTGACATTGTACCGACAATTATTCCAGAAGATGTTCAGGATTTTAAAATAAGGCTGGATGAAATTCAAGTTGGAAAACCTCAGATTATTGAGGCTGATGGCAGTAGAAAAGATATTTTTCCTATTGAGGCAAGAATCAGGAAACTTACTTATTCCGCCCCTATTTTCTTAAAAGTTTCTGCTCATATTGATGGTGTTCAAAGAGAATCTTTTGTCACACAAGTTGGAAAGATACCAATCATGATCAAAAGCAAATTCTGCCACTTAAATGGACTAAAGAGAGATGAATTAATTGCAAAAGGAGAAGATCCAGATGATCCTGGTGGCTACTTTATTTTAAATGGAAATGAAAGGGTTTTAATTACAGTTGAGGATTTAGTTTCAAACAAAATATTTGTTGAAAAAACAAGTGTCGGGCCAAGTGAATATACTGGAAAAATATTTTCTGAAATGGGAGCTTACAGGGTTCCTCACTTAATTGAACAAATGAAGGATGGAATTATTTACTTGAGCTTCACAAGATTCAAGAGAATTCCTCTTTTTGTAATTATCAAGGCTTTGGGATTAATAAAAGATAAAGAAATTGCCGAGTTTATTTTAACTGAGAAGGAATATGATGAAGTTTTCATAAATTTATATAGTGCAATGGAAGTAAAAACAGAAGAAGATGCATTAGAATATATTGCAAAGAAATTAAATTTCAATCAGCCCAAGGATGTAAGGCTAGTAAAAGTAAAAGAAAACTTGGACAAATATTTGCTTCCCCATTTAGGAACTTCACAAAAAGACAGAATTTCCAAAGCTTATAATTTATGCAAGTTAATAAAGAAATACCTGATTATTTCAAAGAATGAAATTAAGATTGATAAAGATCATTACATGAACAAGAGATTGAAATTGAGCGGGGATTTATTGGCGGACTTATTTAGAGTAAATTTAAGATCGCTTGTAAATGACTTATTATATAATTTCCAAAGACTAGTAAAAAGAGGAAAATTCAGCTCTGTAAAAATAATTATCAGAGATAAATTATTGACATCAAGAATAAATTCTGCAATGGCAACTGGGGCTTGGGTTGGCGGAAGAAAGGGAGTTAGCCAAAACATTGACAGAACAAATTTTTTAGCTTCATTATCTCATTTGCAGAGAGTTGTTTCATTATTATCATCTACCCAGGAAAATTTTGAAGCAAGGGGATTGCATCCGACTCATTACAATCGTCTTTGTCCGATTGAAACTCCAGAAGGTACTTCAATTGGATTAAGAAAAAATCTTTCATTAATGTGCAGCATAACTCAAGAACTTATTTCAGAAGAAAAGATTAAAAAAACATTAGAAGGAATGGGAGTAAAAATAAAATAAAATGACTGATGTATATTTAGATGAAAAATTCATTGGAAAAATAGACAATGCAGATGAATTTATAAAAAATATTAGAGAAGAAAGAAGAAGAGGAAAATTACCAAGCGCATTAAATATCTCTTACAACAAAATCTTCAAAGAAGTTTATGTTGAGATATCAAGAGAAAGAGCAGTCAGGCCTTTAATTATTGTTGAAAATGGAAATAGCAAATTAACAAATGAAATTTTAAAAGAATTAGATGAAAACAAATTAAACTGGAAAGATTTAATTTCAAGAGGGGTAATTGAATATCTGGATGCTCTTGAAGAAGAATCTGCTTTAGTTGCTTTAAGAGAAGAAGATATTTCACCAGAGCATACTCATTTAGAGATTAGCCCTTCAATGATGCTTGGATTAACTACTTCTTTAGTTCCTTTTTCAAATTTTGGCCAGAGTTCAAGATTAAACAGGGGGAGCAAGACGCAGAAACAGGCTTTAGGATTATATATTTCAAATTATCTTTTAAGAATGGATACTGATGTAAGCATATTGCAATATCCACAAGCCCCAATTGTAAGAACTGTTATGCATGATATTTCTGGATATGAAAAACATCCTTCTGGACAAAATGTTGTTATTGCTGTAATGAGCTATGAAGGATACAACATGCAGGACTCTCTTGTAGTTAATAAAGGAAGCATAGAGAGAGGATTGGCAAGATCATTTTATTTTAGACCATATGGTGCTGAAGAATTAAGATATTCTGGCGGATTAATTGACGAAGTTGGAATTCCAGACAAAGAAGTCAAAGGCTATAGATCTGAAAAAGATTACAGATTATTAGAAGATGATGGGATTGTATTTCCAGAAGCTAAAGTAAAAACAGATGATGTGATTATAGGAAAAACTTCACCACCGAGATTTTTAGGTGAACTAGAAGAATTCAGCATTGCTGCAAGCACAAGAAGAGAAAGTTCTGTAACTATAAAGCATGGCGAAGCTGGAACAGTTGACATGGTTGTTTTGACTGAAAATGAAGAAGGAAACAAATTAGTCCAGGTAAGATTAAGAGACCAGAGAATTCCTGAAGTCGGAGACAAATTTGCTTCTAGACATGGACAAAAAGGAGTTATTGGTTTATTAGTATCGCATTCAGACATGCCATTTACTGCATCTGGAATTACACCAGACCTAATTTTTAGTCCACACTCTATTCCATCAAGAATGACTATTTCACATTTAATTGAAATATTAGGGGGAAAGGTGGGAGCTTTGTCAGGAAAATATATTGATGGAACAATATTTGAAAGCCAGAGTGAAAAAGAACTAAGAAGTTATTTGAAAGAATTAGGTTTCAGAGAAAATGGAACAGAAAGAATGTACAATGGAATAACTGGTGAAGAATTTAAAGTTGATATTTATATTGGGGATATGTATTATTTAAAATTAAAGCACATGGTTGCAAATAAATTACATTCAAGAGCATCAGGAAGAATCCAATTATTAACAAGACAGCCTATTGAAGGCAGAAGTAAGGGTGGAGGATTAAGATTAGGAGAGATGGAGAAAGACTGTTTTGTAGCTCATGGTGCATCCTTATTATTAAAAGAGAGATTTGATTCAGACAAAACAATAGTTCATATCTGCGAAAACTGCGGATTATTGGCAATAAGTGATAGTTACAGAAACAGAAAATTCTGCACTATGTGCGGGAGCAATGTAACAATTACACCCATTGAAATTAGCTATGCTTTCAAATTATTAATAGATGAGTTAAAAGCATTATGTATCTATCCTAGAATAAAATTAATCAGCAAATATTAAAATGGAATATGTGTACAAAAAGGTAGGCAGCATTATTTTTGGTATGCTTAGTCCGGACAATATTAAAAAAATGGCAGCAACCAAATTAGTTACGCCAGAATTATATGACAAGGAAGGTTATCCAGTAGACGGCGGATTAATGGACACTCATCTGGGAATAATTGATCCTGGCCTAAGATGCAAAACTTGTGCAGGAAAATTAAAAGAATGTCCCGGACATTTTGGATACATAGAACTTGCAAGACCAATTATTCATATTAAATATGCTCCATTAATATTAAATGTTTTAAGAGGAACATGCAAAGTATGCTCAAGAGTTTTATTGGGTGATCAAGACATTGCAAAATATAAAGAAATACTTCCAATAATTGAAGCTGAGAAAGGAGCAGAAGAAGCAAGAAGAAAATCAAAAGAAATTTTTTCATCTATCAAGAATACAAAGAAATGCCCTCATTGCGGCGAGAGGCAATATGTAATTAAAATTGAGAAACCAACTACTTTCTTTGAAAAAGACAAGAGATTAAGCCCTGTTGAAATAAGATTAAGATTAGAGAAGGTGCCAGATTCTGATTTAGTATTACTTGGATTAAATCCTTATTATGCAAGACCTGAGTGGATAGTTTTAAATGTTTTAGCTATTCCGCCAGTAACAATCAGGCCTTCAATTACATTAGAATCAGGAGAGAGAAGTGAGGATGATTTAACCCACAAGCTAGGAGATATTGTAAGAATTAACCAGAGATTATTTGAAAATATTAATGCGGGAGCTCCTGAAATTATTATTGAAGATTTATGGGATTTACTGCAATATCATATTACAACTTATTTTGACAACAGCACTGTTCAGGTGCCGCCTGCAAGACACAGATCTGGACAAGTATTAAAAACATTAACTGAAAGAATCAAGAGCAAAGAAGGAAGATTCAGACATAATTTAGCTGGTAAAAGAGTTAATTTTGCCGCGAGAACTGTTGTATCTCCTGATACTGAGATTAAGTTTAATGAAGTTGGAATTCCAAAAATTGTTGCCATGGAATTGACTATTCCTGAGACTGTAACAGACTGGAATAAAGAATATTTGAAAAAATTGATTGAAAAGGGACCAACTATATATCCTGGTGCAAATTATATTGTAAGACCTGACGGAAAGAAAAAGAAAATTACAGAAGAAACAAAGCAGCAATTAATTGAAGAACTTGAAAATGGATATGTTGTTGAAAGACATTTGGTTGACAGTGATATTGCAATATTCAACAGACAGCCTTCTTTGCATAGGATGAGCATAATGTGCCACAAAATTAAAGTTCTAGGAGGAAAATCATTTAGATTAAACCCCTCAGTGTGCGAACCCTATAATGCTGATTTTGATGGTGATGAGATGAATTTACATGTTCCCCAAGGAGAGGAAGCAAGAGCAGAAGCTGATATTTTAATGCAAGTACAAACACAAATAATGAGTCCCACTCATGGAAAAAATATCATAGGGTGTGTTGAGGATTCTGTTTCTGGAGTTTACTTATTGACAAAAGACATGGAATTAACAAGAGAAGAAGCTTCACAATTATTATTATCAATTGGTTTTGAAAATTTTGAATTTAAGAAAGAAAAAATAGGCGGCAAAGAAGTATTTAGCGCCTTGCTGCCAAAAGATTTTAATTACATTGGTTATGCAAAGAAATATACAAAATGCCCCCAATGCAGCGAAGGTATAAAACATAAATGTGAATTTGACACCTATGTTGTTGTAAAAAACGGCCAGTTACAATGCGGTTTAATTGACAGCAATTCAATTGGTACTGAACACGGTGCATTGATAAGAGCATTGGTAATTAAATACGGCGAAGATGTTACAATAGATATCATAGGAAGAATTTTCAAATTAGGAATAAAGACTTTATTGAAAAGGGGATTTTCTACTGGCCTTGATGATACTGATTTACCTGAAGAATTAAAAGAAAAAATTGAAGATTTATTGCAAGAATCTGACGAAAAAGTTAGTGAATTTATTGACATGTACAAAAAAGACAAATTAGAAGCTTTGCCTGGAAAAACGATTGTGGAAACTCTGGAAGTTAGATTATTAGAAATTTTAAACAAAGTAAGAAACAAAATAGGCAATATTATTACTGAAAATTCATCTGCAGAAAATCCCTCAATTATTATGGCTGTATCAGGTGCTAAAGGTAATTTGTTAAACTTAGCCCAGATGGCAGCTTGTGTAGGTCAGCAGGCTTTAGGCGGAAAAAGAATTGAAAAAGGATACTTAAACAGAACATTGCCAATTTTCAAAGAAAATGATTTAGGGCCGGAGGCAAGAGGATTTATCAGAAATGGTTTCAAAGAAGGATTATTGCCTTATGAGTTTTTCTTCCACGCGATGACAGGAAGAGATGCTCTTATGGATACAGCATTAAGAACGCCTAAATCAGGTTATTTGTACAGAAGATTATCAAATGCATTGCAAGACTTAAAAGTAGAATATGATGGAACAGTAAGAGATGCAAAGAAAGCTATTGTTCAATTCAAATATGGGGAGGACAATGTTGATGTCTCAAGAAGCGACAATGGCAAAATAAATATCAGAAAAATAATTGATGATGTTACTGGCGAATAAGCTTTTAGGAAAAGCTTAATCAAAAAAATAAAAATGGAAGAACTTTACGAAAAATACAATGGAAAGATACCACAGAAAATTTTGGATGATGTAAAGAAAGAAATTTCTAAAATCAAAGTTACCAAAAAACAATTAGAATTAATCTTACAAAAAACAAAAGAAACTTATGAAAATTCTAAAATTCATCCCGGAGAAGCTATTGGCATTATTACAGCTGAAAGCTTTGGCGAACCAGGTACCCAAATGTCCGCATCATATAGCAGTAAAATTATATTTAAATTAAAAGATAAAATAAGAATTATTGAGATTGGAAAATTTGTTGATTTATTAATGGAATTAAAAGGTTCTTTAGAATTAAATAATCATTCTGAAATTCTGCCTTTAAACGATTTAGAAATTTTTGTTCCAAGCTTAAACCAAGAAGAAAAAATAGAATGGAAGAGAGTTATAGAATGCAGCAGACATAAACACCAAAATAATATAATTAAAATAAAAACAAATTCTGGAAGAGAAATAACCTGTACAAATAACCATTCTTTTGTTACAAGAGCAAATAATTCTGTTGTTCCAATCAAAGGATCTGATTTAAAAATTGGAGACAGAATTCCTGTAATAAATAATTTCTTTTCTGATCATTATTTAAAAGATATAACAATAAGTGAAAATATTGAAGGTAAAGAAATTACTATAAAAGAAGAAATTTTATATAAACCTGGTACCATAACAAAAGCAATTAGAAATAATATCGTTCTTGATGGTTTAAGTGGTTGGTATACTGGTGCTTATTTATCCGAGGGAGCGAATAATGGAAGTTCTGTTGGAATCTCAAATGTAGATGATAATTATAATCAGAAAGCTAAAAACTTTGCTATGAGTTTAGATATAGCTTATGTTGACAGAAGATGTCAAGACGAATATTGGCCAGGAAGAATGTTATTTATTTATTCTACTCCTTTAGCTAAATTTATTGAAAACACTTGTGGGACTGGTTCAGATTTTAAAAAAGTTCCTCAGTTTGCTTATTCTGCATCAGATGAATTTATCTCTGGATTATTAAAAGGATATTTTGACGGAGATGGAAATTTCCATGTTGACAGAGATTTAATCAGAGCAAGCTCAAATTCAAAAGAATTAATTGATGGAGTTGCATTATTGTTATCTAGATTCAAGATATTTTCTTATAAATCTAAAGATAAAAAGGGACAATACTGGTTATTAATACCTTATAAATATGCCCCACAATATTTAGCACATATAGGAACTGACATTGAATATAAAAGGAAAGATTTAGAAATATTAGCTGAAAGAGCAAAGAAATTCTGGAATGAGAAATCACAAGATTATACTGACATGATTTCTGGATTTGGAAATATTCTAGTTGATATATCCAAAAGATTAGGATTAATGACTGGGTATGTAAATAGTGCAACTAAAAGACAAAAAATAGGAAGAACTGCATTATTCAGGCATATTAAAAATTTTGAACAAATTGCTAAAAAAGAAAATATTGACATCTCTGCAGAATTAACAATTTTAAACAGAATGTTTAATTCTGATGTTATATGGGATGAAATTATAGATATAGAAAAAGTAGATTATGAATATGAATATGTTTATGATTTATCAGTTCCTGGATTAGAAACTTTTACAACTTTTGACGGAATAATTACACATAATACTTTAAATGTATTCCACTTTGCTGGAGTAGCTGAGGTTAGCGTAAGCTTGGGTTTACCAAGAATTATAGAATTATTTGATGCTAGAAAAGTAATAAAGACACCAAGAATGGAGATTTATCTTAAAGCTCCTTTTAACAAAGATCCTGCAAAAGTAAGGAAAATAGCTTCAAAAATAAAACAAGTAAGCTTGAGGGAAGTTGCAACTCATATTGCAATTGACCTTTCAAAATTAGAGATAAATATTTTCATAAATAGAAAAAAATTAAGAGATTTAGGCATTAATGATGATCAATTATTAAAAAATGTAACAGAAAGCATGAAAAATTTAAGCGTAAGATTAAATGAAGACAAGTTAATCATAAAGCCAAAATCAGAAGAAAATGAACTTCAAAGTTTATATAAATTAAAAGAAAAATTAAAGAGCGTGCATATCTCTGGAATTGAGGATATTGAACAAGTTTTACCTGTCAAAGAAAATAATGAATTTATGATCATTACATCGGGCACAAACTTAAAAGAAGTTTTAGAAATCAAGGAAGTTGATGGAACAAAAACAAATTCTAATGATATTTTTGAAATTTTTAAAGTGTTAGGAATAGAAGCAGCAAGACAAGCTATTATCAATGAAACAATGAAGATTTATGAAGACCAAGGTTTAGATGTTGATGTTAGACATATGATGTTCATGGCTGATGTAATCACAAATTCAGGAAAAATAAAAGGAATTACAAGAAGCGGAATTACAGGTGATAAAGAAAGCGTATTGGCAAGAGCTTCTTTTGAGACCCCTATAAAGCATATTGTAAATGCGAGCTTAGTAGGAGAAGAAGACAAATTGAATTCTGTAATTGAAAATGTCATGTTAAACCAACCTGTTCCTTTAGGAACTGGGTTGCCTGATTTAGTTTTAAAAGTAAGCGGGATTAATATAGATCAAAAAGAAGATAAACCTGAGAAAAAAACAAAGGAAGAGAAAAAAGGAAAAACTAAGGAAGAAAAATGAGTGTAGAACAATTAAAAAAATCATTGAAAGAAGATAAATTAGTTTATGGATTTAGAAGCACATTATTGGGTTTAAAAAACGGAAAAATATTAAAAATATTTCTTGCAAAAAACTGCCCCCAAGAATTCAAAGATAAATTAAAAAACTACAATGTAGATGTAATTGAATTAAATGACCCTAACAAGGAGATTTCATTAATCTGTAAAAAGAAATTTTCTGTTAACATTGTAAGCGCTGTGAAAAAATAATGAAGTTAGACATAACAACAATTGGTTACATAACAACCTTTGAGGGTGTAATAAAAATTAATGTAAAAGAGTGTTTTTTTAACAAAAACAAGCAACTAGTTTTTATAGTTAAAGAGGGACAGGGTAAAAAAGCTGTTGGAAAAAATGGGATGAATATCAGAAAGATGGAAAGACTTTTGAATAAAAAAATAAAAATCATTGAATTTAGTGAAAAACCAGAGGAATTTGTAAAGAACATTATTTCTCCCCTGAAAAGCCCTGAAATCAAACTGCAAGATGATGTTTTAACAATAAAAACAGATTCAACGCAGCTAAAGGCTTTATTGCTTGGAAGGGAAAAATTGAATTTAAAAGAAATACAGAACATAGTTGAAAAATATTTTCCAGTCAAGGTTGTTATTGACTAAATTAAAGCAAAAATTTATAAATTAATATTTGAGAAAAAGCTTAAGAAAATGAGCAAGAAATCAAAGGGTTCAGGATCTGGAAAGAAATTAAAGGAAAGAAGGAAGAAGTATAGATGGAACAATAAATGGTTTACAAGAAGAGCGCTAAACTTGAAGAAAAAATCAGACCCATTGGAAGGATCTCCGCAGGCAAAGGCCATTGTTCTTGAAAAAAGACAGGTAGAAGCAAAGCAGCCGAACTCTGCTATGAGAAAGGCTGTAAAATGCCAGCTTACTAAAAATGGAAGACAGATCACTGCTTTTGTTCCTGGTTATAATGCAATTAAGTTTATTGATGAACATGATGAAGTAATTATTGAATGCATTGGCGGAATAATGGGCAAAGCCAAGGGTGATATTCCTGGAATTAGATGGAAGGTTTCTAAAGTAAATGATCAGTGCTTGAATGCTTTAGTTAAAGGAAGAATAGAAAAAGGTAGAAGATAAAACATGGATAGAATTCTTTTATTCAATAAATGGGATACATCAGGTATAACAATTAATGATCCTGCTTTAAGAGAATATATAAATTTGAAACCAATTTTTGTTCCTAGAACTGGCGGAAGAAATGTCAAGATTAAATTTCACAAAAGCAAAAATAATATTGTTGAAAGATTAATGAACAAATTAATGGTTCCTGGACACAGAGGTAAAGAGCATAGATTAACTTCCGGAGTATGCACTGGCAAGAGTTTAACAGTTTATAGAATAATAAAGGAAGCTTTAGAAATTATTGAGAAACAAACAAAAGAAAATCCTGTTAAGATCTTAGTTAAAGCTGTAGAAAATGCAGCACCAAGAGAAGAAATTACTTCTATTGAATATGGTGGTGCAAGATACCCGCAATCTGTTGACTGTTCACCACAAAGAAGAGTTGATATTGCCTTGAAAATAATGGCCCAAGGATCTTATGCCCAATCTTTCAGGGGAAAGAGAAGGGCTGCAGAATGTCTTGCTGATGAAATTATAAAAGCTTACAATATTGACAACAAGTCAGCAGCTATTGCTAAAAAATTAGAATTAGAAAGACAAGCAGAAGCTAGCAGATAGAATTTTAAAATTACTTATATGCTGCTATCCACATTGAGTAAAAACTACCAACTAATAAAATAATACTTATTATATAATAAAGTGTTCTATTTTTTCGGGTTATAATTTGTACTAAATGATTTTGCAATTGATTTAAAATAAGCAAGTTGAGCAACCGCAAGAAATTTATTACTCATAATTGAAATAATAGCTAAAATTGATATAATACTCCCAATAATAAATAATCTGAAATCCTTATTATTTTGGTGGTTTTCACCTTTTTAAAAGTATCTTTCAAAATAGCCTCTTCAAAAGCTTGAATTTTTTCATAAACATTTAGTGTTATTTTATGTAAGTTATGATATTTGAGATGTTTTAAATAAAAAGAAAGAAATATAAACTAAAGTAAATATCAATTAACTATGGTAAATATATTTAAACTTAAGTTAACAATTCTCCAGCAGGAAATTTTAAGACTTTTATTTATAAAGACTGGTGTATCACTTAATCAGAGGCAAATAGCAAAATTCTTGGCAGTTACACAACCAGCAGTTATGAAAGCCCTGCCAAATTTAGGAAAAAAAGGTTTAATAAAAATACAACAAGATAAAGAAACTAAGAGATGGTCAATAGAATTAGATAGAAATAATCATAAAGTTATGCAACTAAAAAGAGTAGATAATTTAAAACAAGTTTATGAATCTGGATTAGCTGATTTTCTTGAAAAAGAATTTGCAGGAGCCACAATTATTTTATTTGGAAGCTATTCAAGAGGAGAGGATATAATCAATTCAGATATAGATATTGCTGTTATTGGCAGGAAAGATAAACTAATTGACTTAACATATTATGAAAAAACTTTAGATAGAAAGATTAATATAAATTTTTATGGTTCGTTCAAAAGCATTCATAAGCATTTAAAAGAGAACTTGTGCAACGGAATTATACTTATAGGGGGATTTGAGTTGTGAAAGCAATAAAAAAATTTGATGAGTTTTTAAAAGAAAAAATAGTCAAAAAGCAAAGCACTGACAAATCAAGAGCAGAGTTTCTGATTCAAGAATCTGAAAACAGTTATATTAATTTATTGGAGAAAATACAAAAAATAAAGATAAGCGATATTAATGCTAATGATTTTGTAAAGTCATGCTATGACATACTGATGGAGTTGATAAGAGCAAAGATGCTTTTAAATGGTTACAACGCGTCTGGTATCGGAGCACATGAAGCCGAAATATCTTATATGAGAGTTCTTGAATTTGATGAGAATGATGTCCAATTTACTGATCAGATTAGATTTTTTAGGAACGGAATGCTCTATTATGGAACAATCTTAGATAAAGATTATGCAGAAAAAGTTATTGAATTTACAAAAAAGATATATAAAAATTTAACAAATAAAATTAAGGACAAAACAAGCCAAGCGGGTAAATAATAATTTTGTCTTTTGTTTATTTGACTGAATTTTAAGATTATGGACTTCTGAGAAAACAAAACTTTTTAATGTTAAGGAATATAGTAAAAATTAAGAGGTGATTGTTATGAAACAAAATTTAGGCAAGGTAGACAGAATTTTACGATTTTTTCTTGCATTTTGGTGGCTGGGTTCTTTTGCCCCGAATTATCAAATAGCATGGGTAAATTGGATAATCTTCTTTGTTGGCTGGATTGCTTTAATTGAAAGTTTTGCTGGCTGGTGTTTATTGCACGACTGGTTTAAGATTAACAATAAAAATCAGTAAAAATATATTTAAAAATGTTATTCAAAAAAGACAATAAATTAGGTTGGTAATTATTTTTTGAATAAAGTATTTAAATCTTGCAAAGCATAGAAATAGTATGAATTTTAAAAAAGGGGAAATAATTGTAATAGCTTTAGCTGTAATGCTCTTTTTAGGATTTATTTTTCTTGTAAAACCAAGTACAACTGGTTATATTGCGTATACCTTAGTTTCTAATGAATATAATTATAATTCTTCTTTGGTTAATTTTTCTGATAATCAAATAAAATTAATTCCTTCAACAACTACAACCATAACAACATCAAGCTCAAATATTTTATTAAGCGCAGCTACACAAAATGAAGATAATAAATTATCCAAAGTAAATTCATTGAATAATGAAAGTGTGAATGTTGAAGAAGATGAAGAAGAAGAAATTTTAGATTTAACCTTTGCAAGCAATTTAGAAAATAATGATGTAATTTCAGCTTACATAAAGCATAATAAAGATACAAATGTGAAAATTTGCCAGCCTTCCAATTTATGCCCAAATCATTATGCAAATTTAAATTATGATGGAACTCCAAAATATCTGAACTTTACCTTAAATTTAAGTTCTGAAAGAAATACTTTTGGGATTTTTCCAACATCAGAAAAAATTAAAATAGATTATGTTTATGCAATACATTTTGCAACAACTACAAATACAACAACAATTTATCCTTCTTCAACAACTATTGAAACAAATGACATTGAACCTGCAAACATAAGCAGATTTGATTATTTTAATTACAGCCATAATTTAAATGACCAGAACATAGAATATTATTATTCAACAGATTCTGGAAATAATTGGAAAAACTTTACAGATCAAAATATTTCTGCATTAAATTTAACAAAAATAAAAATAAGAGCGATGCTATTTTCTAATGGAACAGAAACACCCATAATTGAAAGTTTAAGTTTATCTTATTCTGAAACCGAGAATGTAATTTTAGAAGAAATATATATTACAGAAATAAAATCTCAAGAAAATCTTGCTTATTTAGTTATTTATTCTGATAATAATTTATCAGATGAAACAATAAATATCCAAGCATCAAATCTTTCAAATCCTGAAAAGAACAAGATAAAGGCTGTTGAAATAAATGCAAATAATATATTATTTAATTCAGCTATTTTAAAGATAAACTACACTGATGAAGAACTTGGCAATATTAATGAATCTAGTCTAAAATTTTATTATTATAATGAAAGTTCGGAAATTTGGGAAGAAAAAGAGTTTACATTAAACAAAGATGGAAATTATATTGAAAGCAATTTAAGCCATTTTAGTGTTTATGGAATTTTTGGGGATAAATTAAATCAAGGGGGTTCGAATGATGATGGAACTAGCGGTGGAAGTTCTGGCGGATCTGGAACAAGCACAACAAGTTCAGGTGCAAGCAGTTCGGGAGGCGGAGACAGGGCTCCTTCTTCAATAGCGCCTGAAAAAAGAACAATAGTAATACAAAATGTCCCACAAAGAGAAGGGCCAAAAGAAATAAAATTATTTGAAGAGTCAAAAGAAGAGAAAAAGAAACAAGATATAATAACTACACAAGCTGTAAAAGAGATTGATAAAATTAATTACTTGGGAATTTACTTTTTTATAGCACTAGTAATAATTTTATATTTTATTTATCATAAGCATGTTAAAAAGACGAATTCTAAGCATGAAAAAACTAAAATAAAAAAGCTTAAAAACCACAGATTTAAAGTAAAAATAAAATAATTAAGGAGTGATTTAATGGCTACTGAAGAAGAATTATTAAAAACAATTAAAGAATTAATGAGTACGCCTGAAAGAATAAGAAATATATGCACTTCAGCACACATTGATATATAATTACTTATTAATGGTAATGTAATTATACAAGAGCATGGCAAGTGCATAAAAAAAGATTCTAGGTTGATACTTTCAGATGGATCTATAAAAAAAGCAGAGGAAATATTTAGCTTAGCCAAAGAAAAGGGAATTAAATTTGAAGAAAAAGAAGATCAAATAATTTATGATACTAGAAATTTAAATTTACAAGTTCCTTCTTTAAATAAAGAAACTGGAAAAATAGAAACAAAACAGATAGAATTGGCTTGGAAATTAAACGGAGGAAAATTAATAAAAATTAAATTGAGAGGTAATAGATCAATTTCTACTACACCAGAACACAAATATTTGATTTTTGAAAATAATAACATTATAAAAAAAGAAGCTTTTAAATTAAAAATTAATGATAAAGTAATTTGTCCTAAAACTATTGAAGGAAAGATTATAAATAATGTTCAAGAAATTGTAAATTCTGATGGGACAATTTCTTTGCTAAAATCTGAAGCATATGAAAATCTGGATTTTGTTGAGATTAAATCTATAGAAGAAGATTATTCAGATGTTGTTTATGATTTTACAGTAAAAGATAATCATAATTTTGTTGCTGAAGGTATTTTTATCTCAAATACAACTTTCTCAGATAATTTACTTTTAGGCGCTGGAATGATTTCTGAAGAACTAGCTGGCAAGGCATGTGTCATGGATTTTCATGAAGATGAAAAAGAAAGGGGAATTACAATTGATGCTGCCAATGTTTCTATGATTCATAAAGGGCCAAATGGAGAACCTTATTTAATAAATTTGATTGACACTCCGGGGCATGTAGATTTTGGCGGTGATGTAACCAGGGCTATGAGGGCTATTGATGGAAGTGTTGTTTTGGTTGATGCTGTTGAAGGAATTATGCCGCAAACAGAAACTGTAATTAAGCAGGCTTTAAGAGAAAGAGTCAAGCCAGTTTTATTCATAAATAAAGTTGACAGACTAATAAGGGAAGTTAAATTAACTCCAGAAAAAATGCAGGAAAGATTCCTCAAAGTTATTGGGGACATAAACAAATTAATTGCAAGACTGGCGCCAGAAGAATTCAAGCAAAAATGGCAGGTTAATGTCCAGGAAGGAAGCGTTGCTTTTGGATCTGCAATCCATAAGTGGGCTTTAAGCTTTCCATATATGCAGGCAAATAATATTTCTTTTAAGAATGTAATTGATGCTTACACAAATGAGAAGCATGAAGAATTAGCAAAGATCGCCCCTTTACACAGAGTAGTTTTAAATATGTCAATAAGACACCACCCTAATCCGAAAGAATCACAAAAATACAGAGTTCCAAAATTATGGCATGGTGAATTAGAAAGCGAGGAGGGAAAATCATTATTAAACTGCGACCCTAATGGACCAGTTGTTTTTGTTGTTACAAAGATTGTCATTGACAGGCATGCTGGCGAGATTGCAGCTGGCAGATTATTTTCAGGGACAATAAAGTCAGGGCAGGAGATTTACTTAAATGGCGCAAAAAGAAAAGTAAGATTACAACAAGTAAGCATTTACAAGGGGGCGCAAAGAATTCAAATTGACGAGGGAAAGGCTGGAAATGTCTTGGGATTAGTTGGATTAAAGGATGTTTTTGCAGGAGAGACTGTTTCAAGCTATCCAATGCAGCCATTTGAAGCTATCAAGCACATATTTGAACCTGTTATTACTAAGTCTATTGAAGCCAAGAAAGCCTCTGACTTGCCAAAATTAATTGAAATTTTAAAACAAGTTAATAAAGAAGATCCTGGAATAATTATTGAGATTAATGAGGAAACTGGAGAAAATTTAATTTCTGGAATGGGCGAGCTGCACTTAGAGGTAATTGAGAACAGAATAAGGACAGAAAAGGGACTAGATGTAAAGACTTCACCTCCAATTGTTGTATTCAGGGAGACTGCATTAAAAAGGTCTCCTGAAGTAGAGGGGAAATCACCGAACAAGCATAACAAGTTCTATATTATTGTAGAGCCATTAGAGGAGAATGTTTATCATGCTATTAAAGAGGGAGAAATTGAAGAGACAAGAATGAAGAAAAAAGAACAAGAATTAGTTGATATTTTTGTCAAGTATGGATATGATGCAAAAGAAGCAAGAAAAATAAAAGAAGTTTTTAATGGAAATATTTTGATTGACCAGACCAGGGGTATTGTCCATATTGGAGAGATTATTGAAATGGTCATGGATGGTTTTGAACAAGTAATGAAAGAGGGACCATTAGCAAGAGAACCTTGCACTAAGTTAAAAGTTTTATTAAGAGACACAAAATTACATGAAGATGCAATCCACAGGGGGCCTGCACAAGTACTGCCTGCTGTAAGAGAGGCAATTAAAGGGGCAATATTGCAGGCAAACCCAGTAATATTTGAACCATTACAGATTTTACAATTAGAAGCACCTTCACAATATTTAGGAGAGATTACAAAATTAATCCAGAACAAAAGGGGGCAATTACTAGAGGTTGAACAAGATGCAGATCATACAACAATGAAAGCAAAATTACCTGTTGCTGAAATGTTTGGAATTGCCTCGGACTTAAGAGGGGCAACTGGCGGGCGTGGAACTCAGTCTTTAGTTGACCAGGCATTTGAAAAATTACCAAATGAATTACAACAGAAGATTATAAGACAAATCAGAGACAGAAAGGGATTGAAGAGAGAAGAAACACAGGTTTAAAAAATTATAATATGGCAACTTAACTAATTTTGCTGATTCTCGTAATTGATATAAATAAGAATGAAAATATATCAAGGAGAGGTGAAGTAAAGTTGGCAAGTTTATTAACAAGAGAACAAGCAAGACAGTTTTTAAAAGAAAGACCTTTCTTTTGTGCATTAAAAAAAGCTTTTTTATGAAAAGCAAATTGTTTTCGTGCTTTCTTTTCCTTTGTTCCTGATTTTATTTCAAATAAAAATAATTTATATCCTACCAAGATAATTAAGTCAATGTAAAAAATATCTTCTCCTTTACATATAAAGTTTAACAAGACTGCTCTGTTGCTGGCTTATTTATGGTTGTTTTGCAGGTATTTTGATCTAGACAGGCTCTTTTTTGGACATTATTTCTGCAATCTGCCCAATCTGTACAAAACCAGGATTCTTTACAAGAAACTTCTTTAGAAGAAGTCTCATCAAGAACAACTGGAGATTCTTTGGTTAAATTCAAAAGATCTAGCCTTTGCTGTTCTAAAATCTCTTCCTTATCATAATCTTTTTTAATTTCTAAAACCATAGAGAAGAAGATTAAGATAAGAACTAAAATAAACAAATAAAAGAATTGGAGCATATATTTATTTTTAAATAAGCTCTTTTTTTGCATTTATTTTTAGTATATTATATAGTATAAAAATATACTTATAAAATTAGTGTTTTTGTTGTAGTGACTACCACACTTTTAATGCTTAAAAACAAAAAGGTTATAAATATAGAATTCTATAAGAAGAATACTTAAAGACAATGTCTTTATATAAGAATATCACTGTAAAGTAGTCTTTAAGAATCTGGGGGAATAAAACAAAATGGTTGATGCTAAATGTAAGGAATGTGGAGCGCTTTTTGTTATTGACAGCTGTATTCCAGAGGAAATGGAGTGTTTCTGTGGTAGCGAAGTGTTCGAAATAATTGAAAAATCAATGGTTATAGCGTAAACTTTTAGAAAAGTTTAATCAAAAAGCCATAAATGAATTATAATGAGGGTAGATAAGACTAGATTAGAAAAAGAATTTTTAGATGATTTAGCAGTAAAATTATGCCTTAATTACAAAAGCAGATTATATGTAAGAGAAGATAATGAAGATTCTAGTTACCCTGTAGATGTTCCTTTTTGGTTTATTGAAGAAATACAAAGCTTGCCAAAACTTTTAGGCTTAATTCCTAGAACAGAGAGACATTTAATCCTTGCAATTAATGATTTAAATTATAGTTATCCAGAGATACAAGCAGTTATTTATGATAATAAAGTTAAGTCTAAAATAATCCAAGATTTAGAATCTTTTGCAGCAGAAAATGGATTTTTAATAAATCTTAAAGAAAGAAAACAACTTTACAGAATTGTCTGGGGAGAATAGGTTTTCTCTTAATAAACTAAAAGACTTTTTACATTAGTGAATCTTGTCAAGACAGGAACTTTTTTAAATATCTTAAGAGTTAGAGTATTATGGATGTTGAGGAAATAATTAAGACATTAACCCCTTTAGAGAGAAGGGTTTTGCCTTTATTAAAAAAGAATAACAATTTTAATTCTCTTGTAAATGCTTCAAATTTAAGTGAAACAGAAGTAAACAGGTCTTTATTATGGCTTCAAAACAAGAATTTGATTAAGATTAGTGAAGAAGTTAAAGAGAGTGTTGTTGTAGGGAGAAATGGGGAGGAATATTTAAAAGACGGACTGCCTGAGAGAAGAGTTTTGAATGTATTAAGCGAACGAAATTTAAGTTTAAGAGAATTAACAGATCATGCTTGTTTAGATGAGGATGAATTAAGAGTTTCTTTAGGAATTTTAAGAAAAAAAGATGCTATTGAAATTAAAGACAATGTAAGATTAAAAGATACTGGAAAAAAATTATTAAATTTAGAATTTGAAGAAGAGAAATTCCTGAAAAAATTGCCTTTAAATGTTAAAGAATTAGACAATAAGGAGATAGCTGTTTTATCTGAACTTAAAAAAAGAAAGAATATAATTAAAATTGAGAACTTAAAAACAAAAACTGTTTATTTAACTGAATTTGGCAGAAGTATTTTAGAAAAAGGTCTGAGAGAAGACTTGCTTGAGGGATTAACAATTGATTTATTAAAATCAGGGAAGTGGAAAGGAAAAGAATTCAGACACTATAATATTACATCAATTACACCAAAAATTTATGGGGGTAGGATACATCCACAAAGTTTAGTTATAGATAAAATAAAAAAAATCTTTTTAAATTTAGGATTTAAAGAAATGAAAAGTCCTTGGGTTGATACTTGTTTCTGGTGTATGGATTCTATGTGGATTCCACAAGATCATCCTTCAAGAGAAGTGCAGGATACTTTCTTTTTACCTTACAAAGGAGATATTCCAAATGAGTTAAGCAAAAAAGTTGCTGATGTTCATGAGCATGGTGGGAAAACTGGGTCAAAAGGATATGGATATAAATGGAATCCTGAAATTGCTAAACAATTAATTTTGAGGACACATACTACTGCAACAACTTACAGATATTTTCATCAAAAAAATATAGAATATCCGGCTAAATATTTCTCAATTGGAAGAGTTTTTAGAAATGAATCTATAGACCAGACACATTTAGCTGAATTTCATCAAGTAGAGGGATTTGTAATGGATGAAGATTTAACTTTAAGAGATTTAATGGGATATATAAAAGAATTTTATTCTAAAATGGGGATTTATAAAATTAAGTTTAAACCAGTTTACAATCCATATACAGAACCATCAATGGAGGCTTATGGATATAATGAGCAACTAGGAAAATGGATTGAATTAATTAATTCTGGAGTTTTCAGACCAGAATCATTAGAACCTTATGGAATTAATGTTCCTGTTATTGCATGGGGATTAAGTGTTGAAAGACTGGCAATGATGCTGTACAAACAAAAAGATATTAGAGAGGTATTCGGAACTTTAAATGATTTAAACTTTTTAAGGACATATAATGCAAAATGGTAATATTAGAAACAAATTTTACTGAATTAAATAAAGCAATTGGAAAGAAATTAACAAAGAAAGAGTTAGAAGATACTTTGTTTGATTTAGGGATGGAATTAGAGAGGACAGAGAAAGATGAGATTAGAATTGAAATTACGCCTGACAGACCAGATTTATTATCAACACAAGGATTAGGAAGAGCTTTAAAATCTTATTTGGGAATTAAAACTGGATTAAGAGAGTATAAAATAAAAAAATCTGAAATTAAAATCAATGTTGACAAAAGTGTAGAAAAAGTAAGACCTTATACAGTTGCTGCTGCTGTCAAGAATTTAAAGTTAGATTATGAAAAGATTAAAGAAATAATAAATATTCAAGAAAAATTACACAATACATTTGCAAGAAAAAGGAAAAAAACTTCTATTGGAATTTATCCTTTGGAAAATATTAGTCCACCAATAACTTATTTGGCTGAGAAATCTGATAAAATCAAATTTGTTCCCTTGGATTTTGAAAAAGAATTAACTGGAAAGGAAATATTGGAAAAACACCCAACTGGAATTAAATATGCTGATTTATTGAAAAGCTATGACAAATATCCAATTTTTGTTGATTCCAAGAATAAAGTTTTATCCATGCCACCTATTATTAATTCACAAGAATTAGGAAAAGTAAATGATAAAACCAAAGATATTTTCATTGAGTGTTCTGGCCATGATATCAATGCTTCTGAACAAGTTTTGAATTTAATTGTAACTACTTTGGCTGATATGGGTGGAGAGATTTATTCTGTTGAAGTTAATTACGGAAACAAGAAAATGATTACTCCTAATTTAGAGCCTGAAAAGAAGGAAATAAAATTAAGTTATATAAATAAAATTTTAGGCCTTGAATTAAAATCAAAAGATGCAATTGAATTATTAAAAAGAATGGGGTATGATGCTTCTGGAACTGACAAAATAAGAATTTTAATTCCAAAGTATAGAACAGACATATGGCATGATATTGATATTGTTGATGATGTTGCAAGAGCCTATGGGTTTAACAACATGAAACCCACTTTTCCAAAGGTACATTCTGTTGCAGAAACAATTCCAGAGCATGATTTCCTTAATAGATTAAAAGAATTAATCATTGGATTAGGATATAATGAAACTTTTACATTTGGGTTAACAAGCAAAGATGACCAATTTAGAAAAATGAATACAAAACCTTGCCCAAGCATTGAATTAGGAAGTGTAAAAGAACAGACAATCAATATGGTAAGAGTTTGGTTATTGCCTGAGTTATTAAAATTTTTAGTTAATAATAGAAGCAGAGAATATCCACAAAGAATTTTTGAAGTAAATGATGTTGTTGTCCAAGATAGTAAAGAGGATATTAAATCTAAAAATGTTACTAGATTATGCTGCGTAAGTGCCCATGAAAAAGCTAATTTTACTGAAATTAAGCAAGTTTTAGATTATTTAGGACAAGTTTTAAATTTAAATTTAAGGCTCGAAGAATTAAGGCATGATAGCTTTATTGAGGGAAGATGTGCTAGTATTTTATTAAATGAAAAGGAAATTGGTTTTATGGGAGAGATAAATCCTATTGCTTTGAATAATTTTGATTTACAAGTTCCTGTTTGTGCTTTGGAATTAGATGCTGAGAAATTACTGGGATAACTCTAATAATTTTTTTGGATTTAATCCGTAAACTGCCTGCTGAATTCCAGTAATAGACCTTACATTTCTTTGTAAAATTTCTTTTTCAATTAATTTATCAACTAAAGTTTCTCTTGCCTCTCTAACTAATTCTGATTTTGTTTTATAGTGTCCATTTCTTAAATCTGGATCAGTATTATCAAAAAAATCAACAACACACTTAAGAGATATTTTTTCAAAATCTGTTTTTAATCCTAAATTTTTAGATAATTTGTCATAATTTATATCCGCTGTATCTATTGTTAGTAAACTGAGACCATTATCTTCTACTGTATATAACATATCGAAGAATTTAAAATGAGTATTTATAAGCTTTGTGAATTTTAAATTTAAAGTCAATAGATTTTTAAAGTGTTGAATTTGGAGAGATTTGTTATGGAGTCTTTAATACCTGTGCTGGCTTTTTTGGGAATTTTTGTTGGTATCTTAATAGCAAAGTTTACTAGGGAAGAAATAAGAAATAACAGGAATTATTTATTAGTATTAAGCAAGATTATAATTGGAATCTTGATCTTAGTTGTTATTGTTTTTAGCAAGAATTTCTCATTATTGTTTATAGGTGTTTTACTCGGTTTTTTAAGTGCTTATGTATTATCTGAGTTTTTGTTTTTAGGTCTTGTATTGGGAATAAGCTTTTTTTTGAAGAAGGATATTACATTAATTACTTCTTCACTGGTTTTTATGTATTCTTTGGTTTATGGCAGCTTGATAAGATTAAGCACATTAACTTTTTCAAAGATTTTAGTCTTGTTTATTATGTTTTTTCTTCCTTTTAGCATTTTTTTAATTGACGGCGTTTTAATGATAGACTTAGTTATTGGTTTTGTTGCTGGCGGTTTAAGCAATTATTTAATTGGAAACAAATTTGCTCTTTTTTAACAGAATAATTTATATAGTGAAGAATATAAATAGATCTTTATGAAGCCATATAAAGGACAAAAAATATACGATGAAATGGAGAAAGTCCCTTTTTTAGATAGAGATATTTCTATTAGAGAATCAGATAATCGCGAATTAATAAGAAGGTGTATTGATTTCTTAATTTACTACTAATAAGTAATATTAATAATATGAATTTTGCTCAAATAACCTTAAAAATAGGTTAAAATTTAATTAAAAGATGCTACATATTATCTCATTGGGATTATTTGACAAGAAAGATATCAGCGTAAAAGGGCTAGAAATATGCAAGAAATGTGATTTTCTTTATTTGGAAAAGTACACTAATTTTTTTGATTCTAATGCCAAGGAATTGGAGGAATTTATTGGAAAAAAAATAATTGAAATAAAAAGAGAAAATTTAGAGAATAAAAGTCTTGAATTAATTAAAAAAGCAAAGAATTCAGATATAGGGATTTTTATTCCTGGAGACTGCTTTAGCGCAACTACACATATTTCATTATTATTGGAAGCTAGAAAAATGGGAGTAGAATTAAATGTTGTTCATGGATCAAGTGTTTTAACTGCTATTGGAGAGACTGGATTAAGCCTGTATAATTTTGGGAAAATAACCACTATTCCTTTTGACAATAAAAATGTGAAAAGCCCAATAGAAGTTTTAAAGAATAACCGAAAATTAGGAATGCATACTTTATTTTTGTTAGATGTAAAAGAAAACAGATTGATGAGCATAAATGGCGGATTAAAATATTTGCTGGAAAATAAAATTGATGAAAATACATTAATTGTAGGATGCTGTGGGCTAGGTAGTGAAAAAAAAGAAATAAGGGCTGGAAAAATTAAAGACTTAATTGATTATGAATTTAAAATTTATCCACAATGCTTTATAATACCAGGAAAACTGCATTTTACTGAAGAAGAGGCTCTAGAAATGTTTGGGCTTGAAAACTCTTGAGTAAAGCTCAAAATCATTTGGAGCATAATCTATTTTTATAGAATTCCCAAAATTCTGTAATCCAACTAATTGTTTTAATGCTGGATTAGCTACTATTTTTCCAGAACTAGCTCCTAAGGGAACATAAGGAATCTTATGGTCTTCTAAATAATCAAAAATTTTCGGGTTTTTTTGCCGAAGAATATCCAAAACTCTCTGTCTATCGTGTCTATCTAATTTTAAGGGCGCTTGCTCAAGAGAGATTATAATTGGTATTGTCTCTACTTGAGATTCTCCATTAAGTTTTCTATGCAAGTCATCAACAATACTAACTAATTTATCAGAAAAAACTCCAGGACTGCACCGGGGTGCCTCCTGTGATTGCTTTGCATCTTGAATTTCTTGATTCATTTTAAATAGATTTTTTTAAATTTAATCATTTATAAAGTTTTTTATTTTTGAAAAGGAGAGATTGTTTTGTCTTCAACTACTTCTGATGTCTTGTCACTAATTTTTAAGTTTACTACATTTAAGTTTTTTAGGACTATGGTGACATTCCATAAAATATTTTTATTTTGAGACTCTATTGACATAATCATTTTTGAAAATTTCTCTTCTTTGTATTTTTTAATTAAGAAAAAATTAGCTACTGATATAACTTCTTTTTCCTCTAGTTTTAAGTCTTTTAAAATTACTTCTTCTGGATTTTGATTTCTACTAATAAGGATATTTGTGTCTTTTAATACAACATCATTATTATCAACAAAAAAAGTGTAAGTTGATTTTGTTTCTTCTGAAAAAAAGTTGAATTCCCATAATTTTTTTATTTGATCATCATTCAGGAAACAACTTACTAATCTGGCTCTTGAGATTATAGCTTTAAACTTTTCTGAGTTTCTTATCTTATCAAAATCTTCTTTTATCATTTTATTTCAATAGATAATAATGTATTTATAATTATCTTCTTTTTAATGAATAATATAGAATGCTCTGAGTTCTTTATCGGGCAAAGTCAATGTTCTTTTAGCAACTCTTAACTCTGGTTGTTTACCCTCTATAAAAGCAACACCCGATAATAAGGCTTGTCCTAATTTGTCTGTTTTTACATCTAAATAAATAAAAGGTATCTTAAGATCTGATGGAGTATCTTCAAAAGAATGTCCTACGGCAACTAAGTGATTTTCAGGATGTGCATAACCAAAGAATTCATCTATTGGAGCATATTTTTTTCCTCTTGGGGAGGCTAAATCGCCAAAAACAAGTAATCTTTTTAGTTTTGTTTTAGATAATATTTCAGCAGCTTCTTTTTCTGGAGCAGCAGTAGATACAACTAAGCCATGTCTTTGTTTAATTTCTAAAACAGCTTTTTCAATTCCTGAAGATAAATTTCCATTTGAAATAATTAAACCTTCAAGATCAAGACAAAAAGTTCTTCTCTGATAATCTAAAACTCTTTCTAATCTCCTATATTCTTCGATTACCAAAGGATTATTAGTTTTTTGAGGATTAAAATTAGCTAAAACGTGTCTAATTACCTCTTGATTTTCAGACAGGGGAAATGTTTCTGCTCTATCGAAATTCTCTCCATAAATTTGTTTTAACATTTTAGCTCTTTTTCCATATGGAAAAGAAGAAACTAATTGTAATCTTGCTTTTTTATGCAATTCATCTGCAACATTATATTCAGTTTCAGTAGCCATAATAGATATATGATTTTTCATATTAATTTAATTTATAAAGTAACCACTATTTAGTGATTTAAAAAGGTTTTCTTTTTATTTTGGATTAATTTTGACTTTTAAATTTGGATAAAATTTTTTAAAAATTTATTCAATTGAATCCTTGGCTAAAACAAAAGTCTGCTGAGAATGAAACTTTTTCAATTTCAAATTTAATCCTTGCTCTATTGAAGAACCGCCAATCAATATAAAAGCTTTATTTAAATCTGGAAAGATACTTCCGCCAATAATATGATTAAGCAATTTTTCAGCAATTTGCTCTTCATTTAAATCATCAAGATTTTCTTCTCGGTTCAAAAGCATTTCTCCTTGTTTTATGTGGTCTTCTCTTGGAGAACCAAAACAAAGAAGACTATGACTTATATCTATACAAAACCTGATTATTTTTTCTTTTTCAAATTCAAAAGAATATTTAGCAAGATCTTCAGCAGTTAAATCATCGAAACTAATAATTAACATTTTTATAGTTTAGAATTAATGCTTCTTGATGAAATTTCTTCTTTTAACGATTTGACAAATTCATCTATTTTAACATTAAATTTAACTTTGCCATCTCTTGTTCTAATTGCCAAGGTTCTATTTTCTGTTTCTTTGTCCCCTATTGTAATAATGTAATTAACTTTTTTCATTGTTTCTTCCAGTACTTTTTTACCTAAAGTTTCCTGCCTATCATTTAATTCTACCCTGATATCGTTTTCTTTTAATTTATTTTCAAGTTCTTTTGCAAAATTTAAAGACCTATCTGTGACTGTTATTATTGAAACTTGAACAGGAGACAACCATAATGGGAACTTTCCTGCAAAATGTTCTAATAAAACTGAAAAAAATCTCTCAACTGATCCCATTATTGCGGCGTGAATCATAACAATTTTTTCTTTTTCATCTTTTTCATTAATACAATATAACCCAAATCGATCAGGCATATTTACATCAAGTTGAATGGTTGCAACTTGCCATTCTCTTCCTAATAAATCTACACCCAAGAAATCTATTTTTGGACCATAAAAAGCAGCTTCACCTTCAGAGATTACAAATTTTGCTTTTCTTTCTTTAGCAATTTCAATAAGTGATTTTTCTGCAAAACCCCAGACTTCCTTTGTTCCTAAATATTTTTCAAAATGCTTAGGATCATGAAATGATAATCTTATTTTAAGTTCAAATCCGAATTTTGAGTAAAAGGTATCAACTATGTCCCAAACTTTCAAAAATTCTTCTTTTAATTGATTCTTTCTACAAAAAACATGAGCATCATCTTGAGTAATACAAAGAACTCTCGATAAACCTGTAAGTTCACCACTTTGCTCATCTCTGTATACCATTGTTGTTTCAGCATAACGTTGAGGCATTTCTTTATAACTTCTCATTTGACTTGCAAAAATTTGTGTGTGATGTGGACAGTTCATAGGTTTCATTACAAATAGATGTCCATCTCTTGTTTTAATTTTGAATAAGTCGTCAGCAAATTTTTCCCAATGTCCACTTGTTTCATACAATTCTTTTTTTGTAATATGGGGAATTGTAACTCTCTGGTATCCTTTTTCTTTTCTCAATTCCCAGACATAATCACTTAAAAGATCTCTTAAAATAGTGCCTTTTGGAGTCCATAATGGGAGTCCAGGACCAACAAGTTCTGAGAAAACAAATAAGCCTTGTTCTTTTCCTATTTTTCTATGACTTCTTTTTTCTAATTCTTCCAGTTGCTTTAAATAATTATCAAGATCTTTTTGATTTTCAAAGGCTATACCATAAATTCTTTGCAGCTGCTTATTATATTGCGAACCTTTCCAGTAAACTCCTGAAGTTAACAATAATTTGAAGGCTGAATTTTTTGGAATTTCTTCCAAAGCTTCTCCCAAAATTAGATCTTCATATCCATCAAGTTCGTATATTTTAATTTTTTTAATCTCTTTTAAAATTTCTTTTTTATAGGGATTGTCTTTAAATTCGGACTTTGATTTTTTTAATTTAACTACTTTCTGCAAAATTTCATGCATTTTCTTTTCTATTCTTTTAATGTCATCTGGAGTAAATGGGTGAGGCTTTTCAAAATCATAATAGAATTTGTCATCATCCAAATAATTTAAAGCTGGCTTTGAATTTGGAAATATGGATAGGACTGCTTTTCCCAAGACCAAAGTAAAAGCATTTCTTAGTTTGTCTAATTTATTTAATTCTTTAATTTGAATTTCTAATGGCTTGTCTATTTTTTCAATTCCTTTTGAATCTGCCAAAATTTCCCTTGACAATTCTGACAAAGGATGGCCTTTGCAAGATATTTCAAATGATTTATAATGCCCAAAAGGAGCTCTTGTTACTTTGAAATCTTTTTTTAACTTATATTCTGCATCTTTTAACATCTGCAAGGCAAATCTGGGAGAAGATAATTTAGAGCTTAAATGAGCATAGGGATAGAGAACTATATTTTTTGCTTTTACCTGTTCTGATATAGACTTAATCTCGTTTACTAAATTATCCAAAATTACCTTTGGGTTTTTTTCATCTTCTGACTCAACTGCTGTAAAAATAACCAGACATTCATTTATTTTAACTTCTTTATTAGAAACTTCCTCAGCCTCTTTAATTGCTACTTTTACAGGCTTAAACTTTAAGTGATCAGCATGTATAGCCAGTATCTTCATAAAATAAACTTTTATAATAAAGTATTTAAATTATATTGTTTACTTTAAATTTCATGAAAAGGGTGCTATTTGCTTTAATTTTCTTATTTATAATAATACCCAGTTCTTATGCCATAATTGAATTAAATGAGATTACCCCTAAAATATATAATCTGGGTGATAAAATAAAAATAAGCAGCTCTGTTCTGAGAGAGAATAGTTTTGATGGAATTTTAAAAATTCATTTATTATGTGACAGAGAGAAAGTTCCCTTAAATTCAAGAATTTTAAAACTAAGTGCAAATGAAAGATATAATTTCCTGGATGAGTTTACAATTCCCATTATAAGCACTGGTGATTGTTTTGCAAAGATCTTTATTGAAGAGAATGGGAATTTAATAGAGGAGAAGAGTAGTGAAAATTTTAAAATTACAAAAGAATTGAGCGGAAATTTTGTTCTTGTCAACAGCAAAGTGCAACTGGGGAGCAATGTTGATATTACAGGGGATGTTTTCAAAGTAAATGGAAAAAGAATTGAAGGTATAGCAACTATTTATTTTAAGAGAAACAAAAATATTTCATTTATTGATACAAAGGATATAAAAGAAGGAAGATTTATGTTCTCAGTTCCTTCAAATTATACTAATGTTGGGAGTTATTCTGTTGATTTCGACATAAGAGATGCCAATGGAAATGAGAACATATTCCAGGATGCAATTATATTTGAAATTACAAATTTACTTAATCTTGACTTAAAATTAGACAAAGACAAAGTAAATCCCGGCGGAAATTTTGAGGTAATTGGCAGCGTAAATAATATTTATGGAAAAAGAGTGGATAGAGGAAGTTTTATTGTCAGGTTTAAAGAAAAAGAATTAAAAGGAGATATTTTACTAGGGGATATAAACCAGAAAATTGCTGTTGACAATAATATTAAAACAGGATTTCATAATATTTTTGTTGAAGTTACTGATGAAGCTGGCAATAAGGGATCTGGAAATTTAAATATTGAAGTTCTTGGAAAAGCAAGCAAAGTAGAATTAAAAATTGAAAAGGATTCTTATAAGCCTGGTGATGGATTAAAGATTAGCGCTATTGTTTATGATCAGGGAAGGGATTTAGTAGACAAAGACATTGAAATTGAAATAAGAGATTCTTCTGGAGTAAAAAGAATTGATAAAACAATAAAAAGGGAATTTACATTTTCTTTGCCTTTGATTTCAAGACCAGGAGAATGGAGCATTAAAGCTACTTCTGGCGCTTTAAAAGATGAAAAGAAATTTTATGTTACTGAAATCAAGGACATAAACTATAAAGTCGAGGGACAAATGCTGGTTGTCACTAATATAGGCAATGTGGCTTTTGATGATATTTTGAATATAAATTTAGATGGAGTTACTTCAAGCTCTTCAATAAGTAAGAAGGTGTTTTTAGATCTTGGGGAAAGCATGAGCATTGATTTTGGAAAAGAAGTTACTACAGGAATTTATAAAGTTACAATAAATGACAAATTATTTGACAATGTAAAGATTGAAGGAAGAAGCTTAATTGACTACAGAGAAAACATAAATTTGATATTTGTTCTTCTTGTAATACTTGTTTTAGGAGTTTTATTGTACAAAAAAAGGGGTGGATTTAAATTTGATTTAAAAAAATATTTTAGAAAAGAAAGAAAAGAATTTACTGGATATGTGGATGATATTGGAAAGGTTTTACATGATAAGATGGAACAGAAAGAGAGATTTGTCAAAAAAGAGATGCAGCATTTAAGACCAAAATTAAATACCTTCACGGAGTATATAACAATAAAACCAAGGGAAGACAAATTAAATGAATACAAACAAAAGAGTTCTTATTTAAAAAAAAGGGAGAAAGAAAAAACAGAGCAGCATTATAAAGAAGGCTTATTTAATATGTTCAATGATAAGTGAACTACTCAGCCATAAACAGGCTGTCTGATAATTATTTTTAGTCAGCATATAAAAATAAAATATTCTTGTTATATCCTCTTTCTTTTTTTAAGTGTATAATCAAAATTACCAATAATTTTTGTTGTTTTTGGATTTTTTGATAGGATTTCTCTAATTTCTCTTATATTTCGTCGTGATTCATTAGACCATTCTAATCCTAATTTAATAATTTTAATTTATCTGCTAATTTGCAGGCCTGACAAATATCCTGGGAACATGGTTCTGCACAGATTTTACAAGTTTTTATTTTCTTTAAATCAAGATGTTTTCTTAAAATCGGCTGAATTTCCATAAATGAATTTACAATAGAGTGCTTTGTTCCAGGATATTTTGCTTCTATTTCATTTAACCAGTCCCTTAAATTGCATCTATATGATACTGCTGCATTTGGGCATTCTACATATTCGTCTTTTAGATTATTCAAAAAAGCAAATGCAGCTATTTCTCTTTCTGTCAAGAAATACAAGGGCTTAATTCTTCTGATAAATCTTTCATCTTGAATTACTCCTGTTATTGGACCTAATCTTGCTGAAGCAGATATATTTCTTCTGAACTGGTTCATTAGAATTGTCTGGGCTTCATCATCCAAATTATGGCCTGTTGCCAATTTTGTTATTCCTAATTTCTTGGCTTTTGTATTTAGCAGATATCTCCTGAAAACACCGCAAATTGAACATGGCTTTTCTTTTGTGATTTTCAGCATTTTGTCCAAAGTATGGCCAAATTCTTTTTTATATGAAAAAGTATGCAAAGGAATTTTATTTTCTTTACAGAAATTTTTTAAGAAAGCAAGATTTCTATATCCTTCAATACCTTCATCTATTGCCAGAGCCATTAATTTTATATTTTGATGTTTAAGGATTTTATTTAGAATATACAGTGTAGACATACTGTCTTTCCCTCCACTTGCCGCTATCCCAATAACATCTTTTTTATCAATTAATTTGTAAATCCTTATTGTCTTTCTTACTTTCTTTTCAAAATATCTATTGAAGCATTTTCTGCATTGATAGATATTGCTATTTGGAAGATTTATTACAGAATTTTTTTCACATATTTTACATGACATTTTAGTTTAGTATTTTCCTTACAATTGCATTTTTTATGGCTTTTTCAATTAAAATATTCTTGCTCAATTTAGATTCTATTTTTTTAATTTCTTCTGGATCTGATTTTGTAGCTGGATGTTCAGCTATCATAAAAGAACAGCAGTCTTCATAAGGCAAGATAGATAACTCAAAAGTCTTAATTTTTTTTGCAATTTGTATTATTTCTTCCTTGTCAAATCCGATTAATGGGGCGAGTACAGGTTTTTTTACAGACTTATAAATTGCATCTAAGTTCTCAAGAGTTTGAGAGGCAACTGAAGCAACTGCATCGCCTGTTACAAGAACCTGAGCATTCTCATTTTCCAATATTTTCTCTGCTATCATTAACATAAATCTTTTGTAAATTATCATTCTATATCTTGAATTAATCTCTTTTATTATTTCCTTTTGTATATTTTCGAATGGAACTAAGTATAATTTAGTTTTAAACTGGTATTTACTTAAAACATTAACAATATCAACTACTTTCTCCATTGACTGCTTTGTATTTATAGTTGAATTATAAAAATGAACATAAATTACTGAACAACCACGTTTCATTAGATAATATGAAGATACTGGCGAGTCTATACCACCAGAAATCAACGAAACTACTTTTCCAGATACTCCAACTGGCAGACCGCCTAAAGATTTAATCTTTTCATTGTAAATAAAAGAATTATTTTCTGTTATTTCAATATAAATTGTAATTTCTGGATTTGTTAAATCAACTTTTAAGTTTTTATTATTAATAATATAATCTCCCAACATATTATTCATTTCTAAAGATGAATATTTGAAATTTTTATTTGATCTTGAAGAGTTTATCCTGAATGAAGAAGTTTTTTCTGGAATTAAATTTAAAGCAATTTTCTTTATTTCTTCCAAATCTAATGAAGATTTTACAGCAAAAGAAAAATTAGTTATTCCGAATATATTGCCCAGCTTTTCTTTTAATATTTTCTTATTTGAGTTTTCTTTTAAATCTATTACTATTCTCCCATACAATCTTTTTACTGAGATGTAATCGTTTTTTAAGTTCCATTTTATATTTTCAACTAGCTTTTTCTCGAAAAAGGAACGATTTTTTCCCTTAGTACCGATTTCTCCATAATGCACAACTATAGAATTATACATAAATTTAACCGCCGGAAATAACAGGCAAAATCCTTAATTGATCATTATTATTTAATTTAGTTTTATCTGTAATCAACTCATTATTTCTTATTACTAAAGATGCTTCTGGATTTATATTTAATTTTGAAAACAAATCATTGAAATCCTTAATTTCAAGCTCTTTAGTTTCTTTTGTCCTTATAATGAATACTGTTATTTTCATAAATTAAGAGGTTTAAAGATAATTTATAAGAGTTTTGTTTTTATATGGAAGAAGTAGTAAAAATTTCCATAACTCACTGGGCTCTGCAGTTCAGACAGTAAAATAGATCTAATTCTTCCTCATCTTTTTTTATAGGACATTCTATCCCACAGTTTTCACATGCTCTTTTTTTCATAATAATCTTACCTATTTTTATTTAACACGACCCTTTATAATAAGATTCTACGCCAGCCATACAAGCAAAACAACTATTGCTGTATTCTTTTCCATTACTACAAACCGGAGCGTATAATGTTATACAAACTTCCGGTTTTTCTTCCGGACATTTTTCTGCTTCTACACATTTCTCTTTGTTGAAGTTGCATAAATAATTTTCCTGACATTCATGATTTTCTTGTGAACAATTATTTTTATTTATTAATGAACTTACAATTCCAAAAACTACAATTAATAAAAAAACTGACAACACAATCAACAATGTATTCAAAATTTTTTTTATCATGAATTTTAAATTACATTTGCATATAAAAATTTTTCTTAAATTTATTTTTTCTAGAAAAAAATTAAAAACAAAAACTATTTAAATGAAAAAAAACATATATTTTTTTAAATAATAATCTAAAAAAGAGGTGAAATAAAAAAAATGGCAGCAAGAAGAAAAGCAGCATCTTCAAGAAAAAAAACTTCAAGAAGAACAACTGCTTCTAGGAGAAAAAAGAGGCGATAAATTTTTGTGAGTGCTCAGGCATTCGTGTTTGGGCACTTAAAGTTTTTCATCTTATTTTTTCTTTACATAAAATTAATAAATTTCAAATTGCATTTCTCAAATTATGAAAAATATAGAAGTTGAATTAAAAATTCCTTTAATAAATTTTGAAGATACAATAGAAAAATTAAACAATACAGCACAAATTGCCAAAAAAGAAGAGCACTAAAAAGATATTTATTCTATTCCAATTCATAGAAATTTTCTGGAGAAAAAACCAGTTTCTGAATGGTTAAGAATCAGGCAAACAAAAGATGGATTATCTTTTATTAGAAAAAAAGGATTGTTAGATCCAGCTTAAAGGATTTTGATTATTTTGTTGACTTGGCTGTTGAGTGGTTGGCTGGGAATCTGGAACTAATGAGGGGGCACTATTCAGCTGATTTAAGGCTGTTTTCTTTATTGTGAACTTTGAATCAGATCCTTTTTCAAAGCCTATTGTGCATTCAAAATTCATCTCCCTATATGCAAGTGTTGCTGTCGGCTTTTTTTTCTTTATTTTTTGTTTTGCCCTGTAGGCCACATCATAAATAAAGTTATCAAGATCCTCTTTTTTTATGTAAATTATATTTGTCTCCAGAATTTTTCCTGCATACTTTACTTTAACTGGCTTATTTGTTCCTTCACAAATTATTTCTGTTATGTCCTTATCATAAACTAACGGCTCTATTTTTCCCAAGCCAAACAAGAAATTTACCAAATAATATTTTATGTTTGTTGCATGATCTGGGGGAGTATTGAATTTTTTAGAATATTTATTTATTAATTTCCAGCCTTTTTCCATATTTTTTGGCTTCTTCTTAAAAACTTTCGCAAGAACCTTATTATCATTCTCATCAATTTGCGGCTCTGTTAATGCATATTTGTCCAGAACTTTTACAGATGCAAGAACCTTATCTGTTATTTTATCCAATATTAGCTTTTTTTCGATTACTTGTGGTTCTGGCGGTTTTTCTTCTATTTTTGACTTTGGTTCTTCTTTTGATTTTTCTGGGATTTTTTTAACCACTGGCTTAATGTCTCTTTTTCCAAACAGCTTATTTAACAAAGTTACAGGAGATTGTTTTATTTCTGGTTTTTTAATTTGTTCCTGTATAACTGGCTGAATTTTTACAAATGATTTCACTGCCCCCCACATAATTGTCACAAGAAGATCAGCTTTTTTCTTTGTCCCTATATCTTCATCCATAAAATCAATTATGGACTGAAGTTCTTTTCTATTTCTCTCTAATTCCTCATCAAAAATAAATTTAACAGGCATACTATAATTCCTGATTTTCCTCGTTGTATAAAGTAGAGGAGAAAGATGCTTTTTCTTTTACATATCTTTCCAATAATAATAAACCGCGAGCAATTTTCTTGTTTTGCTCTAATAATTCTGATAATTTTACAGCCAAGGGCTCTTTAACATCGCCTTTTTCTATATGATTGGCCGCTTTAGTGAATATTTCAACTAGATTATCTACTTTTTTTGCCAGTTGATTAATAGAATTTAACAATTCAATATTCTTTTTTTCCAAAGAAATATTAGTTTTAATAAGCTCTTTCATTACCTCTTTTGACATAATATTATAATTGGATTACTTATTTATATATGTTATTATTTAATTATTTCTTATGGAAATTAAAAAAACAGAACTTTTGATAATAGGAAAAAAGCTAGTTAATATTTTAAAAAAAAATTGATTTCTACATCATGCCAGACATGTCAGGCATTCCGCCTGGTGGCATTCTATCTTTTGACAGGCCAGATGCTGCAATCACATCATCAATCCTTAATAATAGTTCTGCTACTTCTGTTGCTGACTTAATTGCCTGTGTCTTTGTTTTTAATGGCTCTATTACTCCGGATTTCCATGCATCCATTATCTTTGAAGAATTTGCATCAACACCAGCCCACTTGTTTCCTTTATCGTGTTCAACTTTTAATTCTGTCAAAACGTCAATTGGATCTAAACCTGCGTTTTCTGCTAAAGTCCTAGGAATAATTTCAAGAGCATCTGCAAATGCAAGAACTGCGAGCTGTTCACGACCAGACAATTTAGTTGCATAGTCTCTTAGCTGTCTTGAAATTTCCATTTCAGTTGAACCAGCACCAGCAACTATTTTACCTATTTTTAATGCAGCAGCTATATCGCCCAGAGCATCTTTCATTGCTCTTTCTATTTCATCAACAACATGTTCTGTTCCACCCTTAACCAAGATTGTAACTGCCTTGGGATTTACACAGTCTTTGACATAAGTCATCTGCTCATTCCCGATTTTAATTTCTTCAACTGTGCCTGCTTTTCCCAAATCTTCTTGCGATAAATCTGATAATTTGCTTATTATTTTTGCCCCTGTTGCTTTTGCCAATTTTTCCATATCTGATTTTTTAATTCTTTTTGATGCGTAAATCCCTGCTTTTGCCAAAAAATGAGCAACCAAATCGTCAATACCTTTTTGCGTGAAAAGAACATTTGCCCCTAACTTAATTACTTTATCAGCCATATCTTTAAGTATTTTTTCTTCCTGATCAATGAATAACTGCAATTGTGTTGGATCAGAAACCTGTATTTTTGCATCTGTTTCTGTGTTTTTAATTTCCAATGCAACATCCAATAAAGCAATTTTTGCATTTTTCATTGTTTTCGGCATTCCTGGATGAGATCTGTCTTTATCCAAAACTATGCCCTGGATTAATTCAGAATCTTCAATTCCACCGCCAACTTTTTTTTCTAATTTAATATCTTCCAAATCCAAAGAACCATTTTCAAGAACCTGTTTTACTGCTTTAACTGCCAAATCTGCCAATAATTCTTTTGCAGATTCTGCTCCTTTGCCAGTCATAGCTGTTGCAGCTATTTTTTTTAAAAGGTCAACATCATCTTTTGATATTTTTTCACAAATCTTATTTAAAATTGACATAGCTTTTTCAGCAGCCATTGCATAGCCTTTTGTAATAACAGTAGGGTGAACTTCCATGTCTAATAAAGCTTCAGCATTTTTTAATAGTTCACCTGCCAAAATAACTGCTGTTGTTGTTCCATCACCTACCTCATCTTCCTGAGTTTTAGCTACTTCCACTATCATTTTTGCAGCTGGATGCTCTATCTGCATTTCTTCAAGAATTGTTACGCCATCATTTGTAACTACTATATCACCTACAGAATCTACCAACATCTTGTCCATTCCTTTTGGACCCAATGTTGTTCTGACTGTTTCAGCAACTAGTTTAGCTGCCATTATATTATTTCTTTGGGCGTCTCTGCCTTTGTTCCTTTGTGTATTTTCAGCTAAAATAAATATTGGCTGGTTTTGTGTTTGAGCCATTTTTTTACCCCCGGATTTGTAATTTATAGTTTTATCCTAAAAATTAGTAAAAATGCTTAGAAAAAAGCGCTATATAAAGGTTATCTTTTTAAAAGTAATTATTACTTTCTAATTGAATTTTGTCTTTAGAAGCCATAGGCTGTATATAAATCAAATAACAGCCTTGTTGTATAAGCTAAACAACCTACAGAAATTAATGCAGGCAAGTCTCTTTCCAGCAATCCTGTACTAATTTGGGCTTTAACTTCTCTTGAATCTTTTTCCTTCCTAAACATTGAAGAATCATATAAAATAAATTCTGTTTTTACTGCAGCTTCTAATTTCATAATAGTCATAAAAGAAAAAAGTTTTTAGATTATATTTAAATGTTGCGGCAGAATTACTATAATTAATTATAAAATGACCTAACTATGTCAAATTATTCTAAGTAAATTGCTGGTTTTCCTGGTTTTGCTTTTTGTGCTTTATTTTCAGGATCATGTTTGTTTTTGTCATTAACTGCAAATATTTTTATTTGCAAATTTGTTCTCTTCTGAATCTCATTTAATGAGCCTGCATAATTTTCAAGTTCTTTTGGCAGAATGTAAACAAATGCTTTTGAAACCTTTTTTCCCTTTTCTTTTACAATATTTACTATGTTTAGAATATCTGAAATTAACTTTTCAACTTGCTCTTCCTGCTCTTCTATTTCTGGATTTATTTTTTTTTCATTAAGCTTAGGCCAAGACTCTATTGATATAAAGGATTTTTCATTTAATCTAGACCAAAGTTCTTCTGCTATATGCGGTGCAAATAAAGAAATCATTTTTAATAAATCCCTATAACCTTCTTTTGCCGGATTATCAATTAAATAATCTGTGTACTTCATTAATTCTATAATTGCAAGATTGAATTTAAATTCCTCAATATAATTAGTAAAATTCTTTATTGCCAGATTTTTTTTGTGCTCTCCCTTATCATCTATTTGTTTAAGACTTAATTCTGAAATTCTCTGTATTTTCTCCAAGAATCTGAAACTTCCTTCTGCTCCCTTGTCTGACCATTCCATATCAGATTCTGGATTAGAGACTGACATTAAGAAAACTCTCGCTGTATCAATTCCATATTTATTAGAAATATCAGTCTGGTAAACTACATTACCAAAACTCTTGCTCATTTTATGATTATCTTTGTAAACAATTCCTTGGTTGAATAATTTTTGGAAAGGCTCGTCAAATTTCAACAATTTCATATCTCTTAAGACTTTTGTAAAAAATCTTGAATAAATTAAATGACCAACTGCATGTTCAATACCCCCTATATACTGATCAACCGGCATCCAATAATCAACTTCCTTTTTATCAAATGCCTCTTTATTATTATTAGGAGAACAGAATCTTAGGAAATACCAAGATGAATCTACAAAACCACCCATTGTATCTGTTTCTCTCTTTGCATTTGACTTACAATTGGGACATTTTACATTTACCCATTCTTTAACATGATTTAATGGGTTGCCTTCTAATTTATAATCAATTTTTTCTGGCAATTTTAATGGAAGATCTTTTTCTTTTAATGGAACTATGCCACATTTATCACAATATATTATTGGTATTGGAGTGCCCCAATATCTCTGCCTTGAAATCAACCAGTCTCTTAATTTGTATTGTGTTATTTTTTTACCTAGTTTTTCATTTACAATATATTTTGATATTTCTACTATTGCGCATTTACTATCCATTCCATCAAATTGATCAGAATTTTCTAAAGACCCTTCACCAACATAAGCCTCTTTTTTTATATCTCCCCCAAGGATGACTTGTTTAATTTGTAAATTATATTTTTTTGCAAATTCATAATCTCTTTGATCATGAGCAGGAACTGCCATTACTGCACCTGTACCATATTCTGCAACAACAAAATTAGCTGCATAAACAGGGATTTCTTCTTTTGTCAAAGGATTAACTGCATAAGAACCTAGAAAAACCCCTTCTTTTTCCTTTTCTTCAGAAACCTTTTTATTTAATTGTCCTAGTTCTTTTTTATTTGTTTTTGCTAGTTCATTAATTAATTTATGCTTAGGAGAAACAACCATAAAAGTCACACCAAAAATTGTATCTGGCCTTGTTGTAAAAATCTGAAGTTTTTCTTTTGAACCTTTAATTGAAAAATCAACTAATAGACCTTCTGACTTACCTATCCAGTTTCTCTGTAATGTTTTTATTTTATCAGACCATTCTAATTTTTCTATATCTTTTAATAGCTCATCTGCATAAGCTGTTGTTTTCAGGAACCATTGCTCTAATTCTTTCTGTATAACTTCAGTATTTTCATGTCTCCAGCATTTCCCATTTACAACTTCTTCATTTGCAAGAGTAGACTTACAATCAGGGCACCAATTTACTGGAGATTTTTTTCTATAAACAAGACCTTTCTCCAAGAATTTCAAGAAGAAATACTGATTCCACTTATAATATTCTGGCTCATGAGTAGAAATTTTTCTTGACCAGTCATAGGAATTTCCCAAGTCTTTTTGGTATTGAATTATCTGCTTGATTGCTCTTTCTGTATATTCCTTAGGATGAATTCCTTCTTTTTTTGCTGCATTTTCAGCTGGCAATCCAAAAGAATCATAACCCATTGGGTAAAGAACATTAAAACCTTGCATTCTCTTGAATCTTGCAATTATATCACCAATAGTATAATTTCTTACATGGCCCATGTGTAAAGCAAATGAGGAAGGATACGGAAAAAACTCTAAACAAAAATACTTCTCCTTTTTAGAATCTATTTTTGTTTTAAATATCTGGGTTTTCTCCCATTCTTTTTGCCACTTGCTTTCAATTTGCTTAAAATTTAATTCTG
>JAGWAC010000020.1 GCA_018302125.1 Candidatus Woesearchaeota archaeon
TAAAGGAGTTTGTTTATATTGATTTCTAAATAACTTAATTAATAGAATTTCACTTTTTTTCATGAGATATATAAATACAAATTAGTTTAAAACCAGCTTGTATATTTTTAGTGCATCTCCCAAATGCTTCAAAAAGATAATCTGCTCCCACCGAGATTTGAACTCGGGTCTTGAGCGCGAGAGGCTCATGTCCTTAGTCCTATTTTGCTTAAACTTTTTAAGCTTAGTTTGACCGGGCTAGACTATGGGAGCATAAAATAAAAACCTTTATATTATTTATTAAGCTTTTCTCTAAAGGAAAATGAAGAAAATAATAGTAATCGTATTAATACTTCTTATAATTGCTGCTTATTTAATTAAATCTAGTAATAACCTCGAACTGAAAAAACCAGAAGACCTAAAAACATTTATTAAAGTATATACAAGGTGGATATATAATGTTGCTTTAAATATAAAGGATATAACAGCATATGTCACAAAAAAACAATGGCTCCCGGAAAATACTGAAAATATTACTAATTCCACTTAAACTGATCTATTCCCTTTTAAAGGCAGTTCTAAAAACCATTTTTTTAGATCTATTCAGAAATATTAAAAAAGAAACAATATATGCTTTTAATAAAGAAGAAAAAATGAGAATTAAGCAAGAATTGGAAACAAAAAAATTTATTGATATTGTAAATGAAAGACTAAAAAGAATAGAAAGACTAGTTTATAGCATATTTCATGATCCAGATTATATAAAAAGAGACAAAGGAAAAAGTGATTTAAAAGATCTTGAAAAAGAAGCAAAATGAATTTCATAAAGAAGATTTTTGAAAATACAGTAGATGCTGAAGTACATAAGCAGTTCAAAAGATTTAGTAAAGGAGTTTATGAAAACAAGGCAATAGTTGAATTATCGAAAGGAAGAGATTCTGTAAAAATAAAGACAAGTTTTGAATTTGCAGAAGATTTTGCAAGATTCTTGACAAATACAATTAAGGACAAAGTAAAAATATCTGGCGGCATAATAACAATAAAAGATATCAGACCAGAATTAAATTTTGAAGTACAAATGAAGCAGTTTGCCGGCATTAAAACTTTTTTATTAGATAATGAAATGTCAAAAGATGAGTTAAATACTTTGTTCAATAAATTTCCCGATGCCTTGTTTCTGTTGAGTTTCTCAACAGATTATGGGGCTTTAAAGACAAAAGTAAAAACCCCAAAATCAGCAAAACCAGGAAAGGATAAGGAGATAAAAGCTAATTTCTGCGCATTTACAACAAATAATAAGGAATTTGCAAGAGAATTTTCTTTTGATATAGAAGATAATTTCAAAACTTTAAAAATCAAGCACACCTTCATAATAAATGATTTTTTAATTAATGAAAAAGACAAGAATGATCCTGCTTTAGCAAGAACAAATGCAAAAAGAAAGGGAATAATAGAAAGATTCCTGGATATAGATGGAAAACAAGCAAAAAAAGAAATTGATTTCTGTGCTTAGTCATTCTTTCTCTCAGAATTATATTCTAGTAGCACTATACATTTTTCAGGAATTCTTGTTTTTTTATTAATAATAAATATAAGATTCGGTAGTATAATTTAATACAGCTAATCTATCATTAAATGTTCTTTATGCAAGAACAAACTTCTTAAGAAAAAGTACATTGCATAAAGTTCAAATGCAAATGGAAAATATCCCAAATACCCCAGAATAGGCATTTCAAATATTTTGAAAAATCCTAAAAAAGGAATATTATAATACCATTTTGTTACAGCCCAATAATTCCAGAACTCCCAAAAAAACCCCATAATAATTCCAGCTAATAATAAAGAAAATGGAACTTCTAAATTTCTGTCTTTCAAATGTCCAATAATTGATGGCTGTTTATGTAAGTAGTTTATGGGGTCCAGTATAAAGAAAAAAGCCATCCATATCAAAGGGTAAAAATATTTTGGATAAAATACAGGCAATAAAAAAGAAATAAAACCCAAAAAAAGCATTGTGTGTATAAATCTTCTTGTAATTTTGTGCTTTTTATGTAATTTCTTTTTTTCAAATAAATAAAAACACCTAATTAATTCAACAGTTTCAAAAAAAGCAGGCAGTACAGTTGAAAATGCAATTGTTTTTTTCAGCACATTTCCCAAAGCTAAAATCCCCGTAGCGCCATTATAATTCCAGTTTCCCAATCTTAAGTTTACAAATTCAAAAATCCACCAGAATAAGGAGCTTGCAATAAGCAGACCAAAAAACTGATAAGGTCTGTTCATAAGCAAAGAATCTTTTTTTAATTTATAGACAATGGAATCTAAAACCAAGATATAACCAAACCAGACCAAGGGAAAATACCATGAAGCAAAAGGCTCTACTTTATATATAAAATTAATTTCAACTATGATAATAAGAATTATTCCAATAACACCATACTTTTTGAACATTAATCTTTAAAATATATTTTAGATTTATAAGCTTTTAGGGAAAGCTTTAAAATTAGCCTAATCAAAGATTTTTCTCATGTATAAAGAGAGATTATCGGGTATTGTAAATAAATTCGAAGGCCAAAAAGTAATTTTAGCTGGAGATTTAATGTTAGATATTTCTGAAACAGGAAAAATAAGAAAAGTTTCTCCTGAAGATGCTTGTTTTGTAATCTCAAATCCAAGAATAGATCATTATTTAGGCGGGGTAGGTAATGTTTTTGCAAATATTATGAGTTTGGGTGGAGATCCATATTTATGTGGTGTTATTGGCGATGATGAAAATGGAAAAAAATTAATGAGAGTATTATCAGAAAAATATAAAGGCGATTTTTCAAATCAAGGAATTGCAGTTATTCCAGGAAGACAAACAACAATAAAAAGACGTTCTCATGTTAATGGTGGTCATTATATTAGACAAATTATAAGAACTGATTTTGAAGATGTGCATGAAATTAGTGATAGTATCTCTGAATTTATATTGATGAATATTGAAGAACATTTCAAAAATACTCAAGTTTCTATTATTGCAGTATCAGATTATGCTAAGGGTTTTTTAACACAGGTTTTTGTACAAGAATTGATTTTTTTTGCTAGAAAAAGACAAGCTAAAGTTATTGTTGATCCAAAACCATTATCCGGAGATTCAAATAAATTAAGAAAATTTGTTGATTGTTACGGATTTAAACCTAATTTAGAAGAGGCAGAAGTTATTAGTGGAATAAAATATGATGGAAAAAACTTAAAAGATATTGGAAAAAAATGCTTGGAAATTTTAAAACCAAAAGGATTTGTTTTAGTAACTCATGGAAAAAATGGAATGTACATATTTAATGCTGAAAATGATGATGTGGATTATATTCCTGGAAAAGAAGTTGAAGTTTCAGATATAACTGGTGCAGGAGATACTGTTTTGGGTGCTCTGGCTCTTTCATTATCAACAGGCGCAGCTTTAATTGATGCTGCAACAATAGCTAATTTAGCAGCAGCTGAAAAAGTTAAAAAAAGAGGAACAGCAACAGTCTCAAAAAAAGAATTAGTTGATTTGTTAGAATGATAACAATAATAATAACTTCATTTAAAGAACAATTAACAATAGGCAAAGCCATAGATTCTTTTCTAAATCAAAATATAAAAGAGAAATATGAGATTATAGTAAGTACCCCAGATGAAGAAACAATTAACCTAGTAAAAAATTATTCAAAGAAAAATAAGCATGTAAAATTATTTCGAGATCCGGGAAAAGGAAAAATGTTAGCTCTAAATCTTTTATTTAAAAAGATTAAAAAGTCAGATATTTTAATTTTAACAGATGGTGATGTTTATGTTTCTAAAAACTCAGTAAATGAAATATTAAAGGCATTTAAAGACCCAAAAGTTGGCTGTGTAACTGGTCATCCAGTTTCTATTAATGAAAAAAAGAATATGCTTGGATATTGGTCTCATTTATTGTTGCATGGCGCACATAAAGCAAGAGAAAAAAGAAATAATTTAGGGCAATACTTTACTTGTTCAGGGTATTTATTTGCTTTTAGAAATAGAGTTGTAAAAGAATTTCAAACAGATATTCCTGAAGATGCAATAATACCGCATATTTTTATGGCTAAAGGCTATAAACTAAAATATCTTCCAGAAGCACAAGTTTCTGTAAAATACCCTGATAATTTTAGAGACTGGAATGCTCAGAAGAAAAGAGTTTCAAAAGCCTACATAAATCTGGGGAAAGTTATATATGAAGGGAAAAAAGTTCCCAAGATGAAATCTTTTTTAAATGAAGCAATAGAAGGCACATTAATTGCTTTAACATATCCTAGAAATCTAAAAGAAGTTTATTTCACTCTAATGTTGTTTCCAGCCAGATTATACATGTGGCTTTACGCATATTATGAATCAAAAATAAAGAAGCAATTGCATAAAGATGCATGGAAACAAATAGAAAGTACAAAAAATATTTAAATAAAATGAATGCAAAAGAGCTTTTCAAAGACAAGCATAATATTGTTTTAATTTTAATTCTTTTATTTGCATTCATAACAAGAATGTACTTTTTCTTCTATACAATAGATCAGCCAGTCTGGTGGGATGAATCCCAATATATAGAGCAGGCAAAAAGACTTGGTTTAGATTTAGAAACAAATGATATTTGGTATTATAGAAGAACAATGTTATTATCAGTATTCTGGTCTTTTTTTTATAAAATTGGTTTGGGAGAAATAACATTGAGGTTTACAGAAGTCTTATTTTCTATGCTTTTAGTTTACGCAACTTTCTTAGTTGGAAAAGAAATGTTCAATAGAAAAATTGGTTTATTAGCTGCTTTTGGTGTTGCAATTTCAAGAATAATTTTATTTGAAACCTCAAGATTATTGACTTCAGTTCCATCTGCTGCTTTAATGATGCTGGCGGTTTATTTTTTTTATAAAGGCTATTTAAAAAATTATAATGTAAAACAAATTTACTTATTTGGTTTATTTGCTGGTTTTGCATTAAATATAAGATTTGCTTCCTTTCTTTCAATTTTTTCTTTTGGAATAATTTATTTAATAAAAGAGAAAGGAAAATTTTGGAAAAATAAACATACAATTGGTGCATTTTTATTAATTTTTCTTTTACTAACGCCTTTTATTTATTTATATAATAAAAATTATCCTTTGGGAATTAAAGATTTCATAAAACATTATAGCGTTAGTGCCCCAGAAGAGAATGCTTTATTATTTGGGTCAAAAGGTTTAATTGAATATTCTAAAGTTTTGCCAGAAAATATGTCTTTAATTCTATTTTTAGCATTTATTTTTGGAACTTTTCTTTTACTTGATTTTATTTTAGCTCCAGATTATTTATTTAAAGAGCCTAATCTACAAAAAAATTTATTTTTATTTTTATTTATTTTACCACCATTTATTTACCATAGTACAAAAAGTTTATACGTAGAAGAAAGATATTTAATTGGAATTTTACCAGTAGTATTTATAATTGCTGGCTATGGTTTATATAAAATTTTTACTTATTTAACAAATTACAATAAGTATGTTGTTTTTTCTTTGTTTTCAATCTTATTGATAATAATTGCTGGTTTACAAATAGATTCAGCAAAAGATATAATAAGTAATAAAAAAGACTCTTATCAGCAAATAAAAGAAGCTGCTTTATGGATGAAGGAAAATTCTTTGCCTTCTGATATAATAATATCAAACTCAATACCGCAAAACCAGTATTATTCAGACAGGTCAACTTATTATCTTGAAGAAGAACAGGAAATCTTAAAATTAAATCCCAAATATTATGTTGTCTCAATTTTTGAAAGATCAGCTCAAAGTTTTTTGGAATACCCTGAAAAAAACCCAGATAAATGGAAAGGAATAAAAGTTTACTATCTTGATCAGGAAAAAACACAGCCATCTTTGGCAATTTACGAATATATTGGAAATTAGTATTCTTTAAAATTAATTAATGCTGGAAAATTATGTTTATCTTGTAGTTACCTTTATTTTTCATTTTCTATCTCCGAAAAAACTAATAAGGTTTTACACCCGCTTGCAAGTTGGAAAATCTTTTTTAAAATACTTTCCAGGATAAGTAAAATTAATGGCTAAGTAAGGTGAATTTCTTAATCCCAAATCATCGCTCGCTAATAAGCCAGATAAACCATTTTGTCTAAAGTGATAAACTCTTATTTTCCTAGGCAATTCTTCTTGAGACCAGCCGTATCTTTCTTCAACTAACCATTTAATAGCTTCTCTTGCCAATTTTCTTCCTTTTTCTCCTTTCCACTTTCTTGTTCCTTTAAATTGCCATTCTTTAAATTTTCCAGGATAGGCATTATTTATTGCAGCAAATATTGAACCTTTGAAACCCAAGAATTTAGATGTTAACATTCCCGAAAATCCATTTTCAACTAAAACTTCTTGATTAATTTTTTTAAGTATGTCTTCAACTCCCCATTTCTTTTTTTCCTCAATAAAATATCTCACTTCTCTTGCTGCTGTTTCTTTATTTCTATCATTTTTCCAGGAAAAAGCTCTTGTAAAATCTCTTCTTTGAAATTTGCCAGGATAGGCGTTATCAACAATTTCATATAACCTCATACCAAAAACATGTTGTAATCCGCTAATTCCTTTTTCTCTTAAAGCTTGGTGAAATTTATTACGAGTTAATTCCTTAGGAATTTCTTTAAGATTTATTCCAAGTTTATTTTCAATTATATTTCTTGTAACTTTAGCAGCACGATTTAATCCCCTTTTACCCCCCCATTTCTTAGCATATGCAAATTGTGCTTTTCTAAATCTACCTGGATAAGCAAAATCAAGTACCTTATATGGAGATAAACGAAAAAGTGGTTGCTGAATTAAACCCCCCAGATTATTGTCTCTAAAATCTTTAACTCTAATTCTTTGTGGAACTTCATCCAAAGAGTAATGTAAAACATCTTCAATTAACCATTTGATAGTTTCTTTCATAAGTTGTTTACCTTTCTTTCCTTTCCAAATTCCTTTTATTTTTCCAAGCTCCCATTCTTTTAACCAAATATAAGAAGTTTTCAAAAAAAGAAAAGGCGATGCTCCATAATATTTGTTGCAAACTACATTTAATTTTGCTTTAGCCAAATTTTTGTAGCAAACATCTTTCAATTCTCTTTTGATTACATTTTCTATAGAAAATGGGATTATTACTCTTATTTTTTCATCTCTTGTTTCTACATCATCAAAGAAATAATAAGGCCAGTGAGATATTTCACCATTTAACAATTTTTTATAAGTATCTAAAACTTTTTCTTGTTCTTCTTTGGGAAGGGAGCTTGATTTTGGATAAGGGCGAACACCAAAGGATTTATCTAATTTTAGTAATGCCTCTTCTACACAATCTTCTAAAGAATAATTATAATCTGTATTCTTGTCTTTATCTTTTCTGTTTATTCTAACTTTAATACCTAAATAATTTAATCTTTTTATTTTTCTTTCAACAGTTCTAACAGTTACAACTAGTCTTTCAGCTATCTGTTTAAGGCTGCCTTCAACAGAATCTATTACTATACAAACATCATAAAGTTTAGCATCCTCATCATTTAAAATATTGTCAACAAGCATTTCTTTTAAAATTGGTTTAAGTTTTTAAGAATTTGCATATTTAATTATAACTTCTTCAGATATTTATCATATCTTTTTAATTGGCCTTTCAAAAATCCTAATTCTCCCT
>JAGWAC010000025.1 GCA_018302125.1 Candidatus Woesearchaeota archaeon
AATTAATTTATATAGCCTGTTGTCCACAAAATATTGCACTTTTTCTAAAGAACCATTATTTATTATATAACAGCTCTTGTCAGTTTCCTTTATTTTCTTTGGCTTTATTAGTTGTTTATTAATATAAAATCCTTTTTTATCCAGATTTATTTTTGTATTTGTTAGCCCCAAATCAAGAGAAACTTCTATTTCTGTCAATCCTTTTTCAGTCGCTTCATTTATGTTTCTTAAATCTCTTGAGCTTATTATTGGTAACATATTTATTTTAATTTATTCCATATATTTAAAAATTAATCTAAAAACTAATTCAGAAAATCTTCCAATTTATCAGGAAAGTTTATGGGGAATCCGGAGAATTCATGGGCTACTTTAAAGTGTAACTAAAGAATTAAATGTAAAAAAACCTTTATAATAATTTTGAAGAAAATAAATATAAATAAGAGTAGATTAGAAAAATTATATTTAAATAAAATGCTTTCTTCCTATAAAATAGCTAAAATTTACAAATGTGATCCAACAGTTATTCAAAAAAGATTAAGGGAATATAAAATTCTATTAATTCATAAAAAAAGAAAAGTTATTATTTCTAAAAGAGAGCTTTATAGTTTATATATTGTAAAAAGACTTTCTTCTTATAAAATTGCTGAATTTTATGATTGTAGTTCAAGCACTATTTTTAGATATTTAAAATTATATAAAATATCTATAAGAAAATTGAAGAGAATTTATTTAACAAAAAAAGAATTAAATAAACTTTATACTAAAAATAAATTTCCCTTATCGAAAATAGCGAGGATCTACAATTGTAGTCCAACTGGAATATTTAAAAAAATGAAGGAATATAATATAAAAAGAAGAGATGCTTATGAATCTAATAGGAGGTATCCAAGACAAAGATTTTCTGGGGATTTTAAAGAAAAAGCTTATTTAATAGGGTTTAGATTAGGTGATTTGCATGCTTTTTTATCAAGCAAAGAAACAGTAATATTGAAATCAAACACTACAACCTTGGTTCAGGTTGAATTAATTCAGAATTTATTTAAAAAGTATGGGCACGTTTATGTTAAGGGGGATAAGGGTACATATTATACAGAATGCTTTTTAGATAAAAGTTTTAGATTTTTGGTGAAAAAAGAAGATGATATTCCCTCATGGATTTTAAAAAATAATAATCTTTTTTTTGCTTTTTTAGGTGGCTATACTGATGCTGAAGGAAATATTGGTATTTATAGTAATATGGCGAGGTATAGAGTCGGTTCTTATGATAAAAAACTACTTTCTTTAGTTAATAAAAGACTAAATAAATTAGGCATTATATCAAAATATAGACTTGAAACCAAGAAGGGAATATATGAAAATAGGGGGTATAATGGTGATTTTTGGAGAGTAACTGTTTCTGAAAAGAGTTCCTTATTATGTTTATTCTCAAAATTAAAACATTTTATCAAACACGGAAAAAGATATAATGATTTATTAAATGCAGAAAATAATATAATAGAAAGGAATAATAAATTTAATAAGATATCAAATAGTTGAATTTATATGGTTAAGAGCAATTTTTTCATAAGTACAGCGATTGACTACCCGAGTGCAAAACCCCACTGTGGACATTTATATGAAAAAATCTTAGCAGATGTTTTAGCAAGATGGAAAAGACTAGACGGATTCAAAGTTCATTTCTCTACTGGTTTAGATGAGCATGGTCTAAAAATACAAAGATTAGCTGAAAAAGAAAAAAAGACGCCGAAAGAATTTGTAGATAAAATGTCAAAGCCATTTTTAGAGCTTTGTAAAATTTATAATATAAGCTATGACGACTTTATTCGAACTACTCAAAAAAGACATGAGAAAGTTGTTAAAAATATTCTGACAAAACTTTATAAAAATAAATTTATTTACAAAGCCTATTATGAAGGACAATATTGTGTTGAATGTGAGACTTTTTACACAACGAAAGATTTAGTTGAAGGAAAATGCCCGGTTCATAAAAAGCAAACTGAATTTTTTAAAGAAGAAGGTTATTTTTTTAAAATGAGTTATTTTCAAAACAAACTCATTAGTTATATTAAAAAAAAACACTTCATTGTTTCAGATAAAAAGCGAAATGAGATTTTAAATAGGTTAAATGAGCCATTAAAAGATTTAAGCATCACAAGAAAAAATGTTTGGGGATTACAATTTCCTATTGATAGTAAATATAACGTCGCAGTCTGGACAGAAGCATTGATAAATTACTTAACAACTATAGATTATCCCAAAAAGAAGTTTAAAACGTTTTGGCCAGGATATCATTTAATAGGCCCTGATATCGTTTGGCACCATACGATTATATGGGGTTCTATGCTTATGGCATGTAAACTAAAATTACCTTTAGTATTAACTCATGGCTATATAAATTTAGAAGGGGAAAAAATGTCTAAATCTCTGGGAAATATAATAGATCCTTTAGAATTATCAAAAAAATACCAAACAGATTCAATTAGATACTTTTTATTGAGGGAAATACAATTTGGAAAAGATGGTGATTTCTCTGAAAATAAATTAACCGAAAAGCATAATAATGAGCTTGTAAATGATCTGGGTAACTTAGTCAGCAGAACCTTGACTTTGGCAGTTAAGTCCAAGGGAAATATTCGGGGGAAACAAGAGTTAAAGATTAATGTAAATAAAATAGATAATTTGATGCAGGAATTCAAAATAAATGAAGCTATAGCTGGGGTATGGGCTTTTATTAAGTCAGTAAATAAATATGTTAATGACAAGAAGCCATGGGAATTGGAAGGTAAAAAATTAGATAATGTTCTTTATAATCTGCTGGAAAGTCTGAGAATAATATCAATTCTTGTTAGTCCGTTTATTCCAGAAACAGCAGAAAAGATTTCTAAAGCATTAAATATAAAATTAGGAAAATTAAAAGATTGTAAATTCAGGAAAATAAATTATAAGGTAAAACAAATACCACATTTATTTGAAAAAATAGATGTACCAAAACCTATAAATAAGGAAAAAAATATTGGTATAATTACAATGGATAAAATTAAATTTTCTGACTGGCAGAAAATGGATTTAAGGGTTGGAAAGATAAAAGCTGTAAAAGACCATCCAAACGCGGAGAAATTATATCTTCTTCTTATTGATATAGGACCTATTGAACAAAACATTCAATTGGTTGCTGGTTTAAAGCAGCATTATAAAAAAGAAGAACTTTTGAACAAAAAAGTTATTGTCTTCAGGAATCTAGAGTCCGCAGTTATAAGGGGAGAAGAAAGTGCAGGAATGGTATTGGCTGCTGTTAAGGACAATAAAGTCGTTTTGATTACTCCTGATAAAGATATAGATATAGGCGCCAGAATACAATAATATTTTTAAATTTAACTTAATAAATTTTTCGAATGTTTATTGATCCACATGTTCATTGTAGAGATGGAAACCAAAGTTACAAAGAAACAATAAAGCATGCGCTCTCTGTTGCTTACAGGGTCGGAATGAGTGCAATTGCAAATATAGGTAATGGTGACCCAGTTGTTAGTAATGAAGAAGATCTGAATTTTTATTTAGATAAAGTAGAAAAGGCCAATTCTCCTGTTGATTTTTTCCAGTGGATGGGAATAACTTCTGATCCAAAACAAATTGAAGAAGCAGTAAGAATGTGGTATGAATATCCGCAAGTAATTGGATTTAAAATGTTTGCAGGACATTCTGTTGGTAATTTAGGAATTATAGAAAGGAAAAAACAAAGATTAGTTTTTGAAGTTCTGACTAAAAATGATTATAAAGGCGTCTTGATGACTCATTGTGAGAAAGAAGATTATATTGAAAAAGAATTTGATCCAAAAAATCCTATAAGCCATTGTCGAAACAGACCCGCAATTGCTGAGATAACTTCAGCCTCTGATATATTGGGTGATGCTTTAGAGTCAGGTTACAGAGGAAGAATTCATATTGCTCATACTTCATGTCCTGAAACTGTTGAAATGAGGCATAGGCATCCGCTTAAAGATAAGATAAGTGTTGGTGTTGGTCCGCAGCATATTTTGATGGATGATCAATTAATGTATGGTGGTCAAGGAATATTTAGAAAGAAAAACCCGCCATTAAGAAATATGAATAGGGTTATGTCAATGGAAGATCTCTTAATAAAAGATAATATTGACATTTATGAAAGTGATCATGCCCCTCATGCTAGAAAAGAGAAAGAAAACCCACCTTATTTATCGGGTTTTCCACAATTACCAATATTTCCATTATTTCTCAAGTTCTTAAAATCAAAACTCTCAGATAAACAGATTAAAAAACTCACTTTTGAAAGAACAAAAGAAATATTCTCTCCAAAGTTAGATAAAGTAAAACCTAGGCCGGATGTTTCTCTGGATAACTTGGAAGAGTTGATTAAAGAAGTTCCGGCTTTAAGAAAAGAGTATGAATATGATGCATGGGAAGGAGTTCTTTAAAATTCTCTTGAAGCTAAAAATTCTCTCAAGGTCTTATAGCCGTTTTCTTTAAGTTTTGTTCTTAATCCATCAGCCATTTCTAATATCAATCCAAATCCCTTAAATGTATAGGGAGTATATCCTTCAAGAGCGTCAGCATATTGAAGCGCACTCCAAGCTTGTTCAGCAGAGTCAATCCCACCTGTAGCAAAAATAAATGCATTTGGGAAATTCATTCTGGCATCTTTTAATGCTCTCTGCCTGTACTCTTGTAAAAATGTTCCACTTCTTCCCGCAGATTGATACCCCCAAGTTTCAGAGGGTATTTTTTCTTTCGGAACCATATAAGTGTTTACAGCAGTTATTCCATCTCCGCCGCCATCTAAAAAAGATTCAACTAATTTTAGCCAGTTTGTTTTTTGTTCTTCATAGTCATCATAAGGCCCCATTTTAACTACTGCCATCTTAGGTCCGATTAAATCTTTAATTAATTTGGCGCTTCTCTTAAATTCAGAAGGCGTTCTCAAGGCAGATAATGCTTTTGTATTAGGAGAAAAAGGATTCCATTCTACTCCGTCTACATAAGGATAAATTCTTCTCAAAATTATTTCCAATTCTTTGTAAGCATTATTCAAATTTTCTTCTAAAGGTAATCCGCAAACGCTTGGAATTAAGGGACATCTGATTGTTTTGTTATCATATTCTCCTAATCTTTCCGTGAAATATTCAAGGCCTTTGCTTGGAAACCCCTGAGCATTATAAATTTCATCTAATTTCTCATCAATAGCAACTCTTGGTCTAGAATTGCCTTCTCTTTCAGGGACAATAATTGTTCCTGGTTTTAAGTAGCCAAATAATTTAGATAAAGGACGAAGAGCATCCCCATTTTTGTCCAGACCTGGAGCAGTGCCAAAAGGCATAACATCCAAGTCAGCTACTGTTACATGTAAATCTTTAAAATCAAAATCCTTGCTAACTTCCTCAATAATATCAGTATGCTCATTTAAAGCGTCTAAAGCTAGCTCATGAACTCTTTCTGGATCACCTTTAGCCATAGAATAAGCAATTCTTCTAACAACACCTCTAAAAAAAGAAGGATTCTCTAGTCCTTTTTTGAATGCTTTTTTCTCAATCCATTTAAAAACCATAAAATTATGACCCTTATCTTTATTTTTAACTTTTGTTTTTTTAAATATATTCTTTATATCATAATCTTTATTAAAAAGCAAATGATTTTAAAAAGCTTTGAATATTATTTAAAAAATGGATCTAAAAGAGAGTATATGGGTAGAGAAATATAGGCCAAGCAAGTTTTCTGAAATAAAAGGCCAGGAAAAGATCGTTGAAAGAGTGGAAGCCCTGGTAAAACTGAGAAATATTCCACATTTATTGTTTACTGGTCCTCCTGGTGTAGGAAAATCAACATTAGCCCTAGTTGTAGCAAAAGAATTATTCGGTGAGTTTTGGCAGCAGAACTTTCTTGAGATGAATGCTAGTGATGATCGTGGTATTGATACTGTAAGGGGGATAATAAAAGATTTTGCAAGAGTCAAGCCCATAGGAGACTTTCCTTTTAAGATTATTTTCCTGGATGAATCAGATAATTTGACAAAAGATGCCCAGCAGGCATTAAGAAGGACAATGGAAACATTTTCCCAGACAACAAGATTTATTTTTGGTGCAAATTATTCAAGCAAAATTATTGATCCTTTGTTAAGCAGATGCACTGTTTTCAGGTTCAAGCCGCTTGAAGAAAAGGACATTAAAGAAATAGTAAACAACATTGCAAAAAAAGAAGGTTTGAAAGTTTCAGAAGATGCAATTAAAGCACTTTTCAAAATAAGCGATGGAGATTGCAGAAAGCTTGAGAATTTATTGCAGAGCTGTTCTGCCATTGATAAAAGCATAAATGAAGACTTAGTTTATAGTTTAGTTTCTGCTGCAAGACCAAAAGAAATCAGAGATGTCATGGAACTTGCCTTATCTGGAGATTTTTTAAAAGCTAGAGACAGATTATTAGATACTATGTTGAAATATGGCTTGTCTGGATTAGATACTATAAAGCAAATGCAAAAAGAAATCTGGGGATTAAATATACCTGAAGACAAAAAGGTTTATTTGGTAGATAAATGCGGAGAAATAGAATTTAGAATTGTTGAAGGTTCAGATGAATTTGTACAGATTGAAAGCTTTTTAGCTAATTTAATTCTTGTAAATAAAAAATAAGGAGGTTTAGTTTATATTTTTGATTAAGCTTTTTCACAAAAAGATTATATGGTGCTATTAACAAAAGTAAATTTAAATTGGACTGAGAAGTACAGACCTAAAACAACAAATGGGATTATAGGAAATAAAGAACAGGTTGCTAGTTTAAAGAAATTTATTCTTGAAAAAAAACCAACATTAATTCATGGTCCAGCTGGGACTGGAAAAACTTCAAGTGTTTATGCTCTTGCTAAGGAATTAGATTATGAAATTCTAGAACTAAATGCTTCTGATCAAAGAAATAAGGATAAGGTTATTGAAATTATTGGAAGTTCTTCCAAACAAATGAGCTTGTTTAATAAAGGAAAGATAATTTTAATTGATGAAATTGATGGAATGGCTGGCAATGAAGATAGGGGTGGAATAAGCACTTTGACTTCTTTATTGGGAGAGACAAAACATGCTTTGGTTATGACTGCAAATGACCCTTATGCTCAAAAGTTAAATGAATTAAGAAAGAAATGCTGCTTAGTTGAATTTAACCCAATTAAAGTTGATGAAGTTTTTTTAACTTTGAAAGGGATTTTAGATAGGGAGGGAATTTTATATTATGATGACATATTAAAAAAGTTAGCAAGAAAAGCAAATGGTGATTTAAGAGCAGCTATAAATGATGCACAGACCTTAACACAAGGTAAAAAAGAATTACTTGATATTGATTCTGTTGAGGAAAGAGAGAAGGCAGAAACTATATTTAATGCTTTAAGAACTATTTTCAAGAGCAGGGATTATAATTTAATTCTCAATAGTTTAGAAAATACAAATGTTGACTTAGATGAATGTTTTTTGTGGCTAGATGAAAATCTACCTTTAGAGTACAAAAATCCTTTAGAATTGTTTAAAGCTTATGAGGCTTTATCAAAGGCGGATATTTACAAGAAAAGAATCTTTAGAGAACAATATTATAGATTATTAATTTATAGAAATGCTTTGATGACTACTGGGGTTGCTTTTGCAAAAAATGGGAATTACCCTGGATTTACTCCTTACAGAAGAACTGGAAGATTGTTGAAAATTTATATTAATAATATGAAGAATTTAAAGAAAAAAGCTATTGCTGAAAAATTAGGAAATTACACTCATACTTCTACTAAAAAAACCTTACAAAACAGTTTTGACTTATTGAAGTTACTTGTCAAGAAAAATATTATACCCAGCGAATTAAATTTAAGTGAAGAAGAAATTGAATACATTAAAAAGTTGTAAAATATATATTAATTTATAGTAAACCTTTTAATAAGATTTAATTATTTTTCCTAAAATGACTGAAAAGGAAATTAGGAGAACTTTTTTCCATTTAGAACCCAGGCCAATTTCTTATGTTGAAATGATAATGAGGAATTTAGAATGCCGTTTTGGAAAGCCTAAAGAGACTATAACTGGAAATATTCAGCAATTAATTTATGATGCTCGTGGGACAATTTTAACTTTAGAAATTGTTGACACTGGAGTAACAGCTAAAGGAATTGAAAGCAAAGTTAGAATTTATTTTCATTCAAATAACAAAGAAAGTATAGAAGCAGTAACAATGCAAAAGGGATGGGATTTGTTAGATTTAAAAAGAAGTGATTTTGAAATTAAAAAACTTTATTAATACTTAAAAATTATTTTTTATTATATAAATTACTTTTATAGAGATGAGAAAAAGTTTAATAGCTTTAATTTTGGGATTATCTTCTTGTGTTTCACAGCAACAAAAGTGTCCTGATGATAAAGAATTATTAAAAGCTGGATTCAGGATTTATTCTGCTTCTGAAATGATGGATTCTCAAAAAGAGTTAGATCATAGATTAGCAAAATCTAATTTCCATATGATTAATGATTTTTATTTTAATTGTGAAGGTGATCATAGAAATAGGCATTATCAAGAAGCTATGGAAAGAGCATCAAAATATTTTGGTTTTAATGAAAAAGACAGAAATAAATTTGCAAGAAATGTTAAAAGAATAAAAGAAGAAATAGAATTTGTATCTTATAAAAGATAATTACATTGACTCTAATTTTTTAACTCTTGAATCGAGACTAGGGTGAGTATCGAATAAAGATAACCAGTTTCTTTTCTTAAATGGATTACTTATGAATAAGTGTGCTGTTGCATGTGTTGCTGTTTTTAACTGATTATGATCATTACCAATTTTTCTTAAAGCATTTGCTAGACCACCTGGATTTTTTGTTAATAAAGCTCCTGATGCATCTGCTAAGTACTCACGTTTTCTTGAAATTGCCAATTTTATAATCTCTGTAAATACTGGGGATAAAATTGCCAAAACAAATCCTATCACTATTAAAATTATATGAGTATTTTTACCCCTGTCACCTGAATTTGTGAACATAAAACTTCTTAAGAAAAAATCACTTAATATTACAATTGTGCCCACCATTACAGCTACCAAAACCATGAATCTTATATCTAAGTTTTTTACATGACTTAATTCATGAGCTAAAACTCCTTCTAACTCTTCTTTATTTAATTTCATTAATGTTCCTTTTGTAACTGCAATGCTTGCATTTTTGGGATTTCTTCCAGTTGCAAATGCATTTATTGATGAATCATTCATTAGGTATAATTTTGGCATAGGAATTCCCGCACCAATACTTAATCCTTCAACTAAATTGTACAACATTGAGTTTTGTTCTTTTGTAATTTTCTGAGCACTCGAAACTCTCAAAACCATTTTATCTCCAAAAAAATAACTGAAAAAAGCACTAAATGTTGAGAAAACTAATGCTATTAATAATCCGACATAAGCCCCTATCTGCAAAACTGCCCCAAACACATAACCTAAAACAGCCAAGACTACAAAAAAAGATAGGAACAATAATACTGAATTTCTTTTATTAACAGATATTTGACTATAAACCATTTTATTAAAAGTATTTGATTTTATTAGTAAATAATCATTTACTATTTTAAATGTTTCTAATTATGAAAAATATTTTTTAAGTCTTCCAGACTTTGTTTTTCCATGTTTATAGACCGCATCTAAAAATTCCATTAATTCCTCTCGCGAAAATTCCCCTGGCAAATAAGCATAAATTCCCTCATCCATATCCAGTCCGTGCTGGCCTGTATAATATGTTGCTGAAACAGCCCCAATAATAAGTTCAAGAAAATTTAAATTAGATTCTGCAATTCTAGCTAAATTATTAATTTTTGGAAACTTTTCACATTCAGTAAGCCTTTTAACAAAGCTTACTAACTTACTTGATTCTATTTCTTTTGTAGCTTGCTGCATTTTATCCTCCTAACAACTACACATTTAATTCTTCTAAAAATTAGTTTTTAAAACATAAGCATCCAAAGTTTAGAAGAAAAAGTGTAGAATGCTTATATTTAGCAATCTAAATAACAAAACACGATATTAATAATTTTAGATGTTTTATTATGTATTTGCATAAAAATTATCTTTTTATTTACTATATAAATATTTCTATTATTGATTCTGTAAATTTAATTAATACTGGTTCAATTAAGCCTATAAATATATTATAAGTAACTTATTGACTATAGTTTTTTTAAATAATTTTTACAATGTAAGAAATGTAAAATAAATTCTTAGAAGTTATAAGTTGATTTTTATTAAAGATCTGACTTGAAAATTTTAATAAAGTAGCATTAGTTAATTATACAGAGCCCTATTATTAATAAAGTTTTTAAAATTCTACTTTAACTAATCTTTTTTCAGATTCTTCTACACCAAAATAAAGTTTTTTAGAGAACTTAAAAATACCTGCAATTATATTTGTTGGAAAAGATTCTATTGTTGTATTTAAATTGTAAACAGCATCATTGTAAAACTGTCTTGAATATGAAATTTTATTTTCTGTTGCTGATAATTCTTCTTGTAAATTTAAGAAGTTTCTACTTGCCTGTAATTTAGGATAATTTTCAGCTACTGCAAAAATGCTTTTTAATATATTTGAGAACTGATCATTTGCTCTTGCTTTTGAATTTATATCTCCTTTTACTAGATTAGATCTTAATTCTGTTAATGTTTTTAAGGTGCTTTGTTCATGTTTCATATAACCTTTAACTGTATTTACCAAATTCGGTATTAAATCATGACGTCTTTTTAATTGAACATCTATTTGATGCCAGGCATTTTCTGTTTGGTTTCTTAAACTGACTAATTTGTTATACGCCAGAATAACCAAAAGCACTAGTCCACCTAAAATTATTAACAAAGTAATATAATGCATAGATTGCATAAGATTTATATGCTTTAAATATTTTTCTAATAAGCAATGCCTTTTGATATTATAATAGGGAGAAATGAGGAAGATAGGAAAAAATTCGGTGATAAAGGATTAGTTTATTTAGGAAAACAATATATTCAAATTGGGCAGAATGTCTCTTTAGCTAATAATGTTTATATGGATATAGCAAAAACGCATCAAGTATTAATTGTTGGCAAAAAAGGATCTGGAAAATCCTACTCGAGTTCAGTAATTGCAGAAGAAATTTCAAATTTACCTGAAGAAATTAAAAAAAATATCTCAGTTTTATTTTTTGACACTATGGGGATTTTCTGGACAATGAAATTTCCAAACAAAAGACAAGAAACTTTTTTAGAAAAATGGGGGATGAAAGCAGAATCTATTCCAATCGACCTTTATGTTCCTGAAGGATATTATAATTATTATAAAGAAAATAAAATTCCTGCTGATTTTAAGTTTTCTATAAAAACTTCTGAATTAAATGCCTCCGACTGGTGTGAAGTATTTGAAATTAAAATTACTGAAAACCTAGGAGTTGCACTTGAGAGCATTTTGTTAGAGATAAAAGACAAAAAAGAAGAATATTCTATTCAAGATATTTTAAATGAAATTAGGGAAAATAAAAGATTCAATCAGGAAATAAAAAATGCCTTGGAAAACCGATTTATTTCTTCAGACAAATGGGGATTATTTAGTGAAAAAGGAACAAAAATTAAAGATATTGTTGGTCCTGGAAAAGTCTCTGTATTGGATACCAGCATTTATACAAATATTTCTGGAAATTTAAGGATTAAAGCTTTAGTAATTTCATTAATATCAAGAAAAATTTTAGAGCAGAGAATTTTGGCAAGAAAATTAGAAGAAATAGAAGAAATAGAATATCAAAGCGAGTTTTTTAGAGAAGAAAAAGAGAAAGAAGAGCCAATGGTGTGGCTTATCATAGATGAAATTCAAGAATTCATGGGAAAGGATGAGAAAACTGCTGCAACTGATACTTTATCAAGAGTAATAAGAGAAGGAAGGCAGCCAGGAATTTCTTTGATTGCTATTACCCAACAACCAGGTGAATTAATAAAGGATGTTTTAACTCAGGCAGATATTATTTTAGCCCATAGATTAACTGCTAAAAAAGATATTGAGGCTTTAAACTTAATTATGCAGTCTTACTTGTACACTGATTTAAGTACACAAATTAATAACTTACCAAAATATAGGGGGGCTGGAATATTGCTAGATGATAATTCTGAAAGAATTTATCAAATACAAGTTCATCCTAAGAAGAGCTGGCATGGCGGTGAAGCTCCTTCTTCTGTTAAAGAAAAAAAACAAAGTTTAATTATAGAATAATTTAATAAAAAAGTTATAATGCCGTATGCCAGAATATGGGGTAAATCAGTTAAACTTTCAGGACAAAGAGTTGGTTATGAGCATGTTTTAGAAGATGAAGATGTTGTAGAGATACCTGCTAAATAAGGAATTATTTTACAAATTCAACATTTAAGATATCTTTAAACTTTTCATCGCCTGTTAAAAATTTTAATTCTAGATTCTTAGCCATACAATATCCAAGACAATCTATATAAGATAATTTTCTTTCTTTATATTTGTATTTCATTTTTATGGCTTTTATAAAAACAATATTAGGCATATCAACATGAAATTTAATTAAATCTTTAAAAAAACTCTTGGCTTCATTCTTTCTGTTCTCTCTTAATAAATAATAACAAAATTCCATAATATTTAGTTTATTCAAAACGATTTTAATATTATTTTTATATTTCTGATAATTGGGATTCTCTTTTCCAATTTCGACTAGTGCATAAGTATCAAAATAATAAGAATTAATCCTTTTCACCTTCATCAATTATTTCCATAATTTCTTGTGTTGACATCTTAATTGATTTTAACTTTCCCCATAAAAAACTTAAATCATCTTCTCTAACTATGTCTATTTTAACCATATCATTAGGTTTGATGTTTTCCTTTTTAACTACTTCTTCTGGCACTATTACAGCTATAGAGCCTCCAATCTTTCTCGCTTTTGTTATAGTTTCCATTTTATTTAATTTTATAATTAAACTAATAAGTATAATTAATATATAAAACTTTCTATTTATTCAATAACTCTCAGGAGAACAAATTATGAAAATATTGTAGAAATACCTGTTAAATAGAATAATAAGAAATTTTTATCTATAAATTTCCAAAATAATTATGAGTATTATATTTACTAAAAATTTTATTATAAAAGATATTTTTCCTTTTATTTCTGAAGATAAATATATTACACATTTTTCTAGCCAAGGCATTGGAGCCCCAGTTATGCTTATTCCATATTTAAGCATAAGATAAAAATCATATAGGATCCATAAAGCAACTGCAATTTCTAATATCCAAAGATAGTTTCTTTGAAAAAATAATGTAAGTAAACCAAAAAGAAAAAAAGGTATAAAAATTAAATAAATATATATTGTAATTTGTTTTGCAAATCTTCGTTTTAGAGTCTCCACATTTTAATCTAAAATAATCCAATATAAATATATATCAGTTATTTTCTTATATAAATTGTTAAAAAAAATTAGACTTCATCACAGTTGCCAAAATCAAAAGCTAATCTCTCTAAAAAACCCAAATTTGAATATCCTTTGTCAATTTCAGCTATTTTTTCTCTCAATTTTGGTATTTGGTCTTGGTTCATTGTATTGCCATTTTTAATTGAAGAAAAAATGATGTAAATATCTACTCTTAATCCCGCTCTTTCATATCCAAGAGCATAAGCTTCTTTTAATTTTCTCAATAAATTAATCATAGAAAGTTTTTATTAATATAATTTAAAAACTTTTTGCTAATAAATAATTCTTTACAAAGTTTTTAATATTTCAGGAACTTATATTTAAATATGGGTTATATTTGTCAGAAATGCAATGCAAAGCATCCTTTTTTTAAAGATGATTTTTGTCCTTTTCAGGAAATCATTAAAAAATCCTCTTTTAAAAATCTTAAATTAGAATTTTTAGGAAATACGCCGCCGGATATTTTTGTAGGGGAATATAATTATCCGAATGTGTTTACTGGGATTTTAAGCCCCATGGAATATAAAGAGAAAACTGAAGTTCTTTCTAATCCCGAGGAATGGTTTAAAGAGAAATTGGAAATAAGTAAAATATTATTTAACAGAAGTTCAATGATTTATTCTAGGTTTAAGAGCAATGTCAAAACTGGAAACAAATTATTGGAAGTAATGCAGGAAGTTTCTATGAGCAAAAAAAGTGTTGATGTAGAATTTCATTTAGAAAAAAAACCAAAATTAAGCTTGAATGTTGATTTAAGAAATATTCCTATAAGTAATCCTGCCCCATTAAAAAAAGCAATTATTACTGAAAATGTAAATGTTGACAAGAATGTAGAGAAGTTTGTTTATGCAGATGATATAAAATCTCAAGAAGGAATTTCGAATTTATATAACAGGGGATTTAATATAAGTTACTTGATAAAATTATTATCTGCGGGATTATTGGGAGTAAAAAACCAAAGAAAATTAGTACCTACAAAATGGAGCATTACTGCTGTTGATTCATTAATTTCAAAAAATTTAATGAAAAATATAAGAGAGTATAGCTGGATTGACAGGTTTTATGTTTTTCATGATATTTATTTAGAGAATCATTATGAAATAATCTTAATTCCACAGGAATGGAATTTTGAGGTAATTGAAACTAAATTACCTGGACTGGATGAAAGTTATTTTTGGCAAGATTATGAAGGATATAATGACAGAAAAAACTATGCTTCTGATGTTACAGGAGCCTATTATGCCAATCGATTAGGTGCTTGTGAATATTTAGAGAAAATAAAAAAACAAGCTGGGGTTTTGGTTTTAAGAGAAATTGGAAATTATTGGGCTCCTTTAGGCGTTGGAATTTTAAGAGAAGTATCAAGAAATGCGTTTAAAAAAGAGCCTTTAGTTTTTGACAATTTAAATGATGTTTTTACAAATGTGCAGGAAAGAATGAGAATTGATTTAAATAAAATATTTAATAGAAGTTTATTGTTGAAGAGATATAATGCCCAAATGAAACTGAATAATTTCTTTTAAGCATCTTTAAACCAAAGATTTATAAATTAATTTTTTAGCGGTAAAAAAGAATGAAAAGCGCTTATAGTTTTATTCAAGAGGCCTGGAAAAAACCTGATGTAAATCTATTAAGGCAAAGAATGATAGAATGGAGAAAAAATCCTTCTGTTATAAAATTAGAAAGACCAACTAGATTGGACAGGGCAAGAAATTTAGGATATAAAGCTAAACAAGGTTTCTTAGTTGCAAGAGTTAAATTGAAGAGAGGCGGAAGATTAAGAAAACAATTCAAGGCTGGAAGAAAGCCAAGAAAAATGAGAAGATTGGAGATTATTAATGAAAGCTACCAATTAATTGCTGAAAAAAGAGCTAACAAGAAATTCCACAATTTTGAAGTTTTGAATTCTTATTGGGTTGGGAAGGATGGGCTACATTATTGGTATGAAGTAATATTAATTGATCCTGATAATCCTGTTATTAAAAATGACAAAAAACTTAACTGGATTTTGAAGAAAAAGGGAAGAGTTTACAGGGGACTGACAAGCAGTGCAAGAAAAACAAGGGGTTTAAGAGGAAAAGGCATGGGCCATGAAAAGATGAGACCAAGCAAGTGGGCTAATTTACTAAGAAAATGGAAGAAAGCAGAGAAGAAAGGAAAAACACAAAGAACTTTAGATTAATTTAAAATGTTTGAAAAAATTTCATTAAAATCACTGGAACAACAACTTGGGGAACAAGGTTTTCGTCCAGACAATAATGGTAAATCAATGACAAGAGAGCAAGTTATATTAGCTTTTAGAACTTTTGAAGAGAATTTACCTAAGGTGAGTGGTACAAGAGCTGCTGATTATTATATAAGAGTTATACCTAGTAATCCACTTACTTATTTACTTTATGTAAGAGAAACACCAATTTAGATTAATTTTTTCTTTCTTAAAAACGACAGCACTAGAAAAATAAGGACTATTAACAGGATTATTGCAGCTATAAAGGAACTTAAAATTATTGCTAATAATAAAATAATTGGAAAAAATATAGCTAATAAAATTCTATATTTTAAAGTTATTAATTTTCTTCCAAATATCTCAAGCTCAGATGTTTTTACGAATATATAGATTGCAATCAATATAAGAATATAAATTAAAATTCTCTGTACTAATGTAAGCTCAAAAGGCATAATAAAAAGGATTTTAAGGAATTTATAAAATTTATCAATAAAAGAGGAGAATATGAAAAGATTATTTGGTATATTTTTAATTTTTATTTTTTTAGTTACAGGAGTTTTTGGATTAAGTGTTGAATTAACTTTTCCTGTAAACAATGCTGTTTTTGTTGACAGCAACACATTTGTTTTCAAGTGCAAAGCTACAGGAGAAGACTTAAGATTTATTGAGCTTTATACTAATGTCAATGGATGGGGGAAAAAGGTAGAAATTATTAATCCCTCGTCAAATATTGAAGTAAGTTTTTCTGTAAAAGATATAATCAATGGCGATTATTTATGGAACTGCAAGGCCATTGATGGCAATGAAGGAATAAAATTTGCTTCTTCAAACAGAAGTTTTTCTATTAATATTGCCCCAAATAATGCTCCAACTTACAAAGGAGGGATATCAGCGCAATCATGGAACATGAATACTGAGAAGAAAAATGCTTTTGATTTAGATAATTATTTTTCTGATCAAGAGGGAACTAAATTAAGCTATAGTGCTAATGGAAATGACAATATACTTGTGAATATCGACTCAAATAATGTTGTAAGCTTTTCGCAGCCAAGCAATTGGTTTGGAACTGAAAAGATTTATTTTGCTGCAAGCGATGGAAAAGCCAATGTTAATTCTGATATAATCAACTTAACTGTTGTTAAGATAACTCAAAATAATCCGATCGCAAGTGGAAATATTGCCCCTGTAATTGAAGGAAAAATACCAGATCAAAATGTAGGTTTAGACACAAACACCTGGTTTTTAGACTTAATAGATTATGGAAAAGATACAGAAGACTCAAGCAGCAAATTAAACTGGTATGTTGATGGTGTGAATATTGATCTAATTAAAGTTGAAATTGATAATGTATTAAAAAGAGCAAAATTTACTTCACAAGGAAAAACAGGAACTGATACAATTACTTTTGTTGTTTCAGATTCTGGCGGGTTAAATGCAAGCCAAAGCCTGAAAATTATAATTAAAGAAGAACAAAATGAGCTTCAAGAACTTTTAAATGAAATAGACAAAATTGAGGATTCTCCTTTTGTAATTAAAGCAACTATTCCCCCTGAAAAAGAGGTTATTGTAAATAATAATGAAATCATGATTTTTAAAATAGAAACAACAAGAAAAGGAGATGTTGAATGGTATTTAGATGGAGAATTATTGGGAGAGACAAGAAATTTCTTTAGCTTTAATTCTAATGAACAAGGAGAATATAATTTGACTGTTTATGTTACAGATTTGGATAACAAAGTTTCTAATTCCTGGAATATCATAGTCAAATCTTCTGAGCCTAAGGCTGTAATCATAACATCTTCAGCACCTGTATGTGGAAATAATATTGTGGAGGGAGATGAAAACTGCTTAAATTGCCCCAGTGATGTGCTATGCCTGGAAAATCAAAAATGCGACAATAGCCTATGTGTTGAGAAAAAGGGCTTGTCGAGCATTACAGGCAGCTTCGTAACTGGTTTAAATCTTAATAGCCCATTGAAATCAGCAGTATATGGAATTTTAGGGTTATTTGGATTTTTTCTTTTATCTGTTTTGATAATTAGAAGGAAAAACAAAAAGAAATATTCTCATTTAACTAAATTGGAGAAAGAAGAAGGCTTTGTAATGAGATTACAGAAAAGATTAAGAGAATGGATTCAACAAAGAGCAGAGAAAAGCGAGCAAAAGTTAAGTTTAAAAAACCTAGAAAGCAAGAGTAAAGATGAAATCTTACAGATAGCGCCAAGCAGCCTGTCAATAATTAGGTTTATCAAAGATAGTGTTGCACAGGGACATCCAAAAAACATCATAAAAAAGGCTTTAAAGGAAAAGGGCTGGAGTAGATTCCAAATCTGGAAGGCTTTCAGGAAAATTTAGTTATGATAAAAGAAGAAGAATTTAAAGAGATAAAATATTATCTGGAAAAAGCAGAAAATCCACTTGTTTTTTTTGATGATGACCATGATGGATTGACTTCCTATATGTTGCTTAAAAAAAATTATGAGAAGATAAACGGAGTTATAGTAAAAGGCGGAATGAAAGAAGAGGAAATTTACAATAGAAAAATTGATGAATATAAGCCAGATGTTATTTTTGTTTTGGATCGAGCTGAAATAAGCCAGGAATTAATTGATTCTACAAATGTGCCAATAATCTGGATAGATCATCATCCTGTTTTGGACAGAAAAGGAGTAAAATATTTCAATCCAAGAAAAAATGACAAGGATGACAGCAGGCCTGTTTCATACTGGTGCTATCAGCTTGTTAAAAATAATTTATGGATTGGGCTAGTTGGAATAATTGGTGATTATCATTATCCCAAAGAGCTGGTAGAAAATTTTGAATATAAAGAATTATTAAATGACCACGAAAGAATAGAGGATATTTTATATGACAGTAAACTTGGTCTTCTAGTTAGATTATTTAATTTTATTTTAAAAGGAAGAACTACACAAGTAAGAAAAAATATTAATATTCTTTTAAGTATTGAAAATCCTTATGATATTTTAGATCAGAAGAATTCCAAAGGCAAATTTCTTTTTAATTATTATAAAAAAGTAAATAAAGAATATAAAATATTATTAAATAAAGCAGAGAAAAATGTATCTGATGACAAGATTTTATTGTTTGTTTATCCTGACAATAAGTTAAGTTTAAGTGCAAGTGTTAGCGAGGAATTAAAGTATTTACATCCAGATAAATTAGTTATAGTTGCAAGACAAAAAGAAGATTATATGGCTATAAGCTTAAGAAGCAATGATATTATACTTCCACCTCTTGTGAAAAAATCTTTAGAAGGTCTGGATGGTTATGGTGGGGGGCATGACAGGGCTGTAGGGGCAAGCGTAAATAGGAATGATTTTATGAAATTCATAAATAATATAAGGGAATATGTTAAAGAACAGAAAAGACTTTTATTTCAAAAAAGCTAAGGAAGAAGGATATAGGGCTAGGTCGGCATATAAATTATTTGAACTAAATAAAAAATATAATTTGATTAAGAGAAGTGATAGAGTTTTGGATTTGGGGTGTAACCCTGGTTCATGGTTACAAGCTGCTTCTAAAATAAGTAATGGGCTTGTTGTTGGTGTTGATATTTTACCAGTGAAGGAAATTAAAAATGTAAATTTTATTCAGGCAAATGTAACAGATAAAAAAACAATTGATATGATAAAAAGCATTTCAAATGAATTCGATGTTATTTTGAGTGATATGGCTCCTAAAACTTCTGGAATTAAGGAACTTGATCATAATAAGTCTATTTATTTAAGTGAGAAAGCTCTTGAAATAGCTGAAAATCTCTTAGTAAACAATGGTAATTTCTTGTGCAAAGTTTTTCAAGGCGAATTTTTCAAAGAGTTTCTAGATAATATCAAAAAGAAATTTGAATTTGTTAAATCTTCTAAGCCAGAATCTTCTAGGAGAGAGAGTAAGGAGATTTATATTATTGCCAAGGGTTTTAGGAAGTAATTTTTATGTAACATAAACTCTTCACTATCACAAAAAAATATTCTTGATAGCTGATAATGCGATATGGAATAAATCTAAAAAATAATATCTGTGTGTTCTATTAATAAAATTTCTTTAATAGAGCTATTATATTTTCACATCAACACAAACCCTAGATATTCTTGAGCTATAGACACCGCATTTTGTTATTTTTAATATCCTGAATTTCTTTGTATATTTTTTCATTTTTTCTTCAACTTCATTTTCTTCTTCAATGAAAGTGTACAAGTGAATAGTGCCTTTTTTCTTTATCTTTTTCAGAGCTAAATTGAGAAAGAAAAAACTTTCTTTTGGCAGAGGCATTATGATCCTGTCAAATTTTTTATTTATTTTAGGCATGATTTTTTTAACATCACCATTGTATAACTTTATTTTATTTTCATTTATTTTATTTAATTTTAAATTTTCCAAGGCATATTTGTGTGCTGTTTTGTTTACTTCTATGCAATAAACTTCTTTTGGGCTGGAATTTTTTAATATTACAAAGTTATAAGAGCCTATTCCTGAAAACATTACTAATATTGACTCATTTTTTTTAATTAATCTACTAATTCTTAATCTTTCGTTGCTTAATCTAGGGGAGAAGTAACATTTTTCTACATCTAGCTTGAATAGGGCTTTATTTTCTTTATGTATTGTTTCTTTATTGTTTATACCAACTATATATGTTAACTTATGTGTTCTATACTTTCCTTTTACTGCTGAAGATTTTTTAAAAACTGATTTTATATTTGGATTTAATTTTAAGATTGAATTTCCAATTAATTTTGAATATTTTTTTATTTCTGGTTTTAATTCTATTATGCAAATCTGTCCAATTATGTCAAATGAAGAAGGCAGATACTGTAATTTGTTTTCTGGGATTTTGTTTTTTAGATATTCTTTTAACCTCATATTATTAAATAAATTCCCAATATTATTATAATACTTGCTATAATCTTAAAAAATAAATTCTGCTCATGAAACAATTTCCCACCTATAAGAGTTTCGAAGAAAATACTTGTTCTTTTAACCACAATGACAAGACCGACATTTGCTGCAGGAACTGCAATTGCCAGCAATGTCAAAAATCCCTGTATTATAGAAAAGAAAGAAGCAGGCAACAACAACCAACCCATATTTTTAATTCCATTTTTTACTCCCTCTATACCATCAAATTTTAAACTTAGGATTAACAACAAGATTGAGGCCATGAAGATATTGATTAAAAATGCGTAAGTATATGGGTTTAAATTAAAATTTCTCTCTGGATTAATTATATATCTTGTTATAGTTGAACTGCTGCTGTATAAAAGAATTGCAATAAACATGTAATGTATATATTTTGATTTTATAGAGTCTTTAATTGGCTGGAAAAAATCAAATTTCTCTCTTTTAATTTCAAGAAGATAGCCGCCAAAAATAGTTAATAATAAACCCCAAGCCTGCTGATTTGTTATTGTTTCCCTTAAAAAAAGAAAAGCAAAAATTACCAATACTGCTGGTTCAAAACCCATTAATGGCGAGGCTACTGATATTTCCAAATGCTTGAAAGCTTTAGTAAGATAAATCACTGCAAATGTGTTTACTATTGCAATTGTTATAATATATGGCCATATTGAAGGAGAAAATGCAAAATCTGATTTTATTAAAAAACCAAATCCAAAAATTGCATTAGTTATGGCTAATGTAGTTACAAATTCCAAAGCGTGCTCATGAAACAATAATTTTTTATGAATTATGGTTGAGAAAGTAGCAAAAGCTGCAGCATATAAAGCAAGCATATACCATTCAGCCAATTGATCACCTCTTTTATTTTTTATTTACATACTCGGGAAATTGTTTTCTAGTTATTATGAGATCTTTTTTAATAATCTTATTTAAAAGCCCAATCTCCCAAACCAGTCTGCTCAAAAGATTTTGTTCCTTGTTCCAGGTTTTCTAATACTTTGTTTACTCTTTCTTCATTAAATTCATGTCTTTCAACCAAGATTTCCTTGATTAATTTTGTATTTATTTTTTCCCATTTCAATTTGTAATCTTTTTTTACTTTCATATTGTCAAATAATTCATAAATTTCCTTCCAATTAAATTCAATATTTAAATTTTGGAACATTTTATCATAATCCTTATTTTCTTTAACTAATTTTAATGCTTTTTTAGGACCAATACCATGAATTCCTTTATTATAATCTGTGCCAATTAATATGGCTAGAATAATTAATTCTTTTTGAGTTAGGTTTAATTTTTTTAAGTTTTCTTCTAAGTCAATTAATTCTGGATTTATTTTTATTGTACTTCCTGATCTTGTTTTTTTTCTTTGGCTTAATGTTAAGTTTGTTATTGTTCTTTTGCAACCATGAAGCAAAGGATCTACATCAGATGTTGCTGCCGCCCAAACATCGTTATTTTTTGATAAAAATGCCATCTGGGCATCTGCTTCTGCAGGAGCCTGTATTACTGGAATGCCCATTGATTCCATAAGTTCTTTGCTCTCTTGAATCATTTCTTTTGTTAAGAAAGAGGTTTGTTTTGCATACATGTTCATTAATTCCACATCTTGCGATTCTTTAGCTTCTTCGAATTTTTCTTTGGCTGCTTGTTTTTTATCTTGCCTTTCTTTTGAAGTTTGATGTTTTAATTCTGGCATTTCACCATCTAATACAACAACTAGTTTTACTCCTTTTGTTATTAAGTTAGAGAATCTTGTCCATGTACCCATTAAATGAGATGTTATATTTCCATTGGAATCCATTAATAATGTGCCATCTGGCTGTCTTATTGATGATAAAAATTGATAAGCTGAGTTGCTAAAATCTATTGCTATTGTTTTACCTTTTAAGCTTTCAAATGTTACTTCATTTCTATAAATTAATTTACCTAGCTTTACTCCCATATAAAAGAATTAGAATAAATTAATATATAATTATTGTGTAAAGATAGACTAATCTTCTACAACTAGTCTGCATTTTGTTCTCGAATCATCAAGACCACCAGCAGCATTTAGTAAACCAAATACTGCTGTTCTGTCCACTCTTGCATTGTTCCCTATGGCATTATTAGAAAAGTCATTATTTTCTGCATCTGTAAAAATACAGTCCCATGCGACCCACTCATGAACTATGTCATCTGAGTTCTTTCCTTGAATGTCATTAGATAATCTCCAGAAAAGATAGCTATTCTCAGATATAAACAATCTTGCCTCTCTGCTGGCTACTTCTCCTATTCTTCCACCTTCCGAGTTTACCATTGAAAGAGTAAGCCTGCATCCATTTGCATCTGCGCAAGGTGCTGCTAAATCACCTAAATAAATAGTTCTTCCTACTTGGTTAACCCCAGCCTCATACACAATAGGAGTTAAACTAACATCAAAATAAGTGCCAGGTCCTTGTAAATTTGTTAAAAGACCTTTAGTAGAGATTGTGTTTGCAGAAATTCCGTTTAATGCAACAACAGAACCTCTAAAAGTAACAAGATTAGTAAAATCTATTTCTTCAGCACTATGTCCGAAAACAGGAGGACTGCTAGTTCCAAAAGCATAGACTCCCATTCCTAAGACTAAGATAGAAAATACAAGTAAAAAAGTAAAATAAGCTCTCTTTGAAATATTAATTTGCAGTTTAATTTCACACCACCTTTTTAAATATACTTTTGATTAAACTAGTATAAAAAGTTATCGTTTAGCCAGCCCCAGTTTAACCAAAACCTTTATATTAATATGAAAATAAAATAAAAAGTAAAATGAAGCAGTCAAAAAACCAGAGGGTTGGTGTTTTTGTTGATGTCCAGAATCTATACTATTCTGCAAAAAATATTTACAATTCAAAGATTAATTTTAAAGAGTTATTAAAAATAGCTGTATCTGGAAGAGAATTAATTAGGGCTATGGCTTATGTTATCAGGGCTGAAGTTTCATCTGAAAAAACTTTTTTTGATGCTTTAGAACAAATAGGTTTTGAGATAAAATCAAAAGATTTACAGGTTTTTTTTGGCGGTTTTAAGAAAGGAGACTGGGATGTAGGGATTGCAATGGATGCAATTGAATTAGGACCAAAATTAGATACTGTTGTTTTAATTTCTGGAGATGGCGATTTTTTGCCTTTAGTTCAACATTTGCAAAGAGCAATTGGATGCAGAGTTGAAGTAATTGCTTTTGGAAAAAGTACAAGCTCAAAATTAATTGAGGGAGCAGATGAATTTACTGATTTAGATCAAAGAACAAGATTTATCCTGCTAAAGTAACACTTTTTAGAAAAGGTTTAATCAAAATAAGAACCTAGGTTCTTATAAATTCCTAAATAAAAGAGAGTTGAAAAAAGAGGTGTAAGTTTGATTACTCATACTATATTAGATCATCCTGGTGGATTTTATGAATATAAAATTCATAATAATAAGATGAATTTGCTTTGCAATTCAAAATATAATTCTTTAATTATTTATTTGAAAAATATGGTGAAGAATTGTCCAAATGAATATTTCGGAAAAGGACCAAGAAGCTCTTCATTAAAATTCAGCTTGTCTTCAATAAATTTAATGCACTTGCCAAATTATGAAATTTCTGAATTAGCCAGATTAGGATTAGAAATTAATAAAGAGAGATTTTTTGAAAATCATCCCAAAGTCCAGAATTTTATGCTCGAAAATGATAACAAGACAGTTGCAATTGAAGTTCCTTTATGGTTAAATAATAATGAATTAAGTTTGTATAATGAAATTTTTAATTCCAAAGATGCTTTAACAGGGCATATTGATATTTTAAGAATTGAAGATGAAAAAGTATGGATATGGGATTATAAGCCAAACGCGATAAAAGAAAAATTTGCAAGCACACAGATTTATTTTTATGCTTTAATGCTAAGTAAGAGAACTGGAATTTCTTTGGATAATTTTAGATGCGGTTATTTTGATAGTAAAGATACTTTTATTTTTAGCCCTGAAAACGTGAAATTAATTAATATTAAACAGAACTTAAATGAGTTTATAAAAAATTAATAAGTTTCAATTTCTAGATTTTTTATTCTTGAGAAATCATTTTGTTGACATATATAATCAATGTATGTACATATATTTAAATATCTCGATTAGACTTTTTCTATAGTTTCTCTTTTATATGAAGAATATTTTCAATCTAATCCTAAACTTACTTTTATTGCTAAATCAACTTTTTTCATTATTGAATTATCTAAGCTAGAAATTCTATTTGAAATTCTTATTTTATCAATAGTCCTTATTTGATTTAGCATTATTGTTGAATCTTTATCTAAACCTGAATCTTTTTTTGTTAAGAAAACATTTGTTGGAAATTCTTTTTCATAGATTTTTGAAGTAATCGCTGCAATTATAGTTACTGGTGAATAATTGTTTGAAATATCATTTTGAATAATTAATACTGGTCTAGTTTTTCCTTGTTCATTTCCAGTAACAGGATCTAAATCAGCTATAACAATTTCTCCTCTTTTTATATTTACCAGTCCCATAAATCATCTATAGCTTCAAATTCTTTTGTTATTTTGAGATTTTCTCCAGCCATTTCTAAGCAGCCTTCTTTTAATAATTCTTTATTTTTCCTTTTCTCTATTTCTGTTTTTTCCATGAGAACTAAAATAACCTCTTCATAACTTTGTTTGTTAGTCTTTAATTTATCTAAAGCTTTTTTCACTGTTTCATGTATTTGAATTGTGGTTATCATATAATCTATAGATATTCTATAGTTTATAAAACTTCCGTATCTTTAGACTTTTTCTACATTTTCTCTTTTATATGAAGAATATTTTAACAAGTGCTTAAAGTTATTTATTTCAAAATCCTTTACATTAAAGTTTTTATCTAATTCAAATTCAGATAATGAGGCATTATGGATATCAAAATATTTAGCTTCTTCAATTGAAAATCTCAGTAGTCTAAGAATAAACAATCTTAGAAACATTCCATGAGAAACTATTAATATATGCTCTTCCTTATTGTGTTTTTTCTTTAAAAAATCTAAAAAATTCTGTGTTCTCTTTTCTAGTTCTAGCAAGGTTTCTCCCCCTTCTGGCCTATAATTCAGTAAGTCTACTCCTTTTTCTCTTAAGTCTGCTAGATGATAATGCCATTCTTTTCCAGGCATTTTATCAAAAATTCCTTGGTTATGTTCATTTATTTCTTCTGTGTAGATTGTCTTTTTGACATTTTTAAGATTAAGAAGAATTTGATTTAGAGTTTCTTTTGCCCTTTCATATTGACTGCAATAAACATAATCTATGTGCTTGTCTTTTAAAAATAAGCCCAATCTTTTTGCTTGTTCTATTCCTGTTTCTGATAATTTATCATGTTCTTTTCCTAGATTTCTTAAAGATTGTGCATGTCTTACTAAATAGAGCTTCATTTTGATTTCTAGGTTTTTTAATATTTAAATAATTTGTCTAAATATCTCCGGAATTTCTGAGAAATCTACAGAATTTAAAAATCAAATAAAGTATTTTGCTTTCCTTTT
>JAGWAC010000013.1 GCA_018302125.1 Candidatus Woesearchaeota archaeon
AAAGAAAAAAGTCCGAAATGGAATAAATTAGTTGGCTTTGAAATTGACCCATTAGATTCAGATTAAAGATTTGAAAAGTTCTATCAGTCTATTGAGCTAACCGCTCTTTTGAAGTAATCGGGCCTGGAAGGATTTGAACCCTCGACCCCGGCATTAGGAGTGCCGTACTCTTTTTGGCATATTATGTCCAAGCTGAGCTACAGGCCCTTAACCTTTTTAAGAAAAAGATTAATCAAAAACTTTTCGAAAATTCTTGCAAGGAGATGATAAGAACCTTGGTTCTTATTTATGCTTTAATTTCTATTTTTTTATTTTTGTTTAAAGCATCCAGAATATCCCTTCCAAAATTACTTTCTTTACTTATTCTGATTTCTCCCTTTTTAGAAGAAATTGCTGTTAACAAGAATTCATTATCTATGTAAATTTCTGCGTCTTTATTTCTGTCTGTAAATATTCTTAGGAATTTTCCGTCTTCATCTATATTGAATGTAATTGATTTTTTTTCTCTTTTTAATTCTTTGACTTCTATACCAATGCCTAATTTATTTTCAATTTTTTCTATTGTTTTTCCTTTTGTTCCTATAATCCTTGATATAGAATCTATTGGTATGTAAATTATTGCCCTGTTGTCTGAAATTAATTCTACATTTACTTGATCTGTATACTTTAATATCTCTTCTCTAATTGACTTTTCAGCTAATCTGTCTTTTCCTCCTTTTTTCTTTTCTTTTGCAACTGGTATAACTACTGTTTCTTCTCCATAGCTATAAATTTCATATTCTAGTATGTCTGTTTCAAAATCTTTTACTTCTACTATGGGTCTAGCTAGATCTGCTTCTGTCATTCCAGTAGGAACTTTTACTAATATTTTTAATGTTAAAACTTTTGAGATTTTTCCTTTATCAATGTATAAAATAGTATCAACTACGCTAGGAATCATTCCTGTGTCCAATCTATTAATGAATCTCTGAACTGCATCTATTGGTGTTGCTGAGTGTAATACACCAAGTACATTTGAACCTGCTAATCTTATGTCTATGTATAATTGGAAATCAGGAGTGTCTCTCATTTCATCAAAGACTATGTAGTCTGGTCTTGATAAGAACAAGATATCGTGAATTTCCTCGCTGTTTGTAAAATTCTTAGAATACTGAGTAATATTGTCTTCTAATTGTAAATCTCTCGGAGACTCGACTGTTTTTACAATTTTTCCTTTTTGAGAATAGTCTTCTGCAAGACTTTGCGCTAGAGTTGATTTTCCACTTCCGGTTTCACCTGCTATTATAATTCCTCTTGCTTCTTTTAATTTTTCCAAGAGTTTTGGCTGTATTTTATAGTCTTCTAAGTTTAATTTCTTAATTGGTTTTACAACTGTTATTTCCCAACCATCTGATACTGGTGGTTTAACAATAACAATTCTGTAATTTTTGTATTGAACTATTGTTGAGCCTCTTCTAGAAATTTCAATAAAAGATTCTTTGTCTATCCTTGATCTCTCAATAATTTCTTTAACATATTTTTGTATTTCATCTGGCGTTAAAATCTCATTTCCAATTTTTTCCAATTTCCATTGACCTGGAAGGCCTTTTTTACCATAAGGATAGCATTTTTCTTTTAAATGAACTGACATTGTATGTTCATCAAAGAATTTTTCAATTTCTATTTTTTCTTTTAATTCTTTTGGTGCTAAATAAATAACTTCTAAGCCAAAGGCTTTTCCTGATTCTGATTGTACTTTGTCAGCTGTTACTAGAATAGCTTTTTCATTATGCGCTATTTCTCTAATTAAAGCATCAATTTCTCCTGATTTTGCCTGTCTAATTTGAAATTCATTAGGCCTCTCACCTAAGAACTCTATTTTAAAATCTAATTTTCTAATATCTTGAATTTCTTCCAAACCAATAAAACCGATTTCCAAGCCTTTATTTGCTTGATTTTCTAATTCTGCTACTACAGCATTTGGTATTATTATAGTACCTTCTATTTTCTTTTCTTTATGTAAATTTGATACAACTTTTTCTATTACAGCAGATGTATCTACCACGTATTTTTTCATTTTCGTTAATTCTTCTTTCAAAAATTATTTCGAAAGCTTTTTAAACTCCTTAAATTTTTAATTTATTAGATTAGTCTAAGTAGAATAAGCGTTTACTTAGACTAAGTCTGATGGCTTTTTAAACCTTTTCTTTTTTATGGCTTTAGAACAATAATCCTTAAAAAGATGTTATTTTTTTAGAATAATTAAAATGGTGCTTACTGATAAATTTCAAAAGACACATATACATACTTTAGTTTTAGAAAGAATATTTGAGATGGGTATTTTATCTGAAAGAATGTCTGTTGCAGAGCGCGATGATAATTGTCACGCTTTCACTAAGGCTTTTTTAGAGTATGTGGATATAAAAAGAGAATTAAGAGGAGCAGAAATAAATTCTGATATTATAGATGCTAAGTTTACAATGATAGAGATATTTGCAGAAGGTTATTTAGGTAAAAATGCCATTGCTTCTTATAAATTTTAATGAGAAGGTTTTTATATTTCTTTTTTAATGTTCTAATATGCTTATATTTGGTCTTACTGGTACGCATAGTAGTGGAAAGGGTGAAGTTGGAAAATACTTTGTTTCTAAAGGATTTAGGTATTATTCTTGTTCTGATGAATTAAGAAAAGAGGCTAAAAGATTAGGATTAGAAGAAACAAGAGAAAATCTTGGCATAGTTATTGGTGATAGGCTAAGAATAGAATTTGGAAAGGGAGTATTAGGCAAAAGAATTTATGATCAAATTTTAAAAGACAAAATTGAACTAGCTGTTGTTGATAGCTTAAGGTTAATTGAAGAAGTTAATGAATTGAGAAAAAATAAAAATTTTTATTTAATATTTGTTGATGCTCCTATTGAAGAGAGATATAAAAGATCTTTGGAAAGAAAAAGAGCTACTGATAATTTGAGTTTTGAGGAATTTAAGAAAATAGAAAACAAGGAGAGATATGGAGAAAATACTTTAATGAAAATGGAAGATTGTTATCAGAATGCTGATTTTAAACTTTTTAATGACAATGAAATAAAAGAACTACATAAAAAAGTTGATGTTATTTTAAGGAGAATTGTTTTTTAATTCTGCAAGTGTTTTTTGTATTACATCTATTTCTTCAAGAGATATTTCTTTTCTAGCTGATATATCTGAATATAAAAATAAATCCTTTACAATTTCATAGTCTTCTATTCTGTAACCTGCGAATTTTCCTCTTTTTTCTATAGTATAAACTCTTCTTATTCCTTTTATTTCTCCTTTTATCATGAATGCTATTTTACTTATTGTTTCAAGGTCTTTTGGTATTCTTTCGACTTCTTCTTTAGCTAATCCTTCATCATGGAGATAAAGCCTTATCTCAATATTTTGTGAATTCATAAGCTCCTGATTACTTTTGTATTAAAAGGAATTATTGTATTGTAAATTAATTGTTGGCTTATTTATGTCACTTTTTTCATATCTTATTTTTTTATGTCAAAATAATTATATAGGAAATATTTTTATAAAAACTTAATGGATGAAAAAGATAAGAAACTTAAAAATTCTGAAGAGATTTATTTAACACCCCAACAATTATATATTTTAAGTTTGGAAAAGGAATTAGGCAAAATGGAAAGAGAACTTCAGGGAGCTAGACAAAGAGTAAATTATTTGGAAGATGAGTTATTTGCAGAATCAGCTGGTTTTTTTCTTGAACAAGGCAGAGATAGAATAATAAAAAGATTTTTTGTATCAAATAAACTTGAGAGAATTACTAGGAAACTATCAGAAAGCATAACAAGTAGGAAAGAAGATGGATTTTATGGGAAATTGAGCAATCTGGTTTTTTTTGCTTATGCTGGATATGTATTTGCAATTACTTTTTTATTCAGACATAATGGAAATAATAGAAAGGGAAGATACTATTAAATTTAGATATTTCTTAAGAAGACGAGAAAAGCTGTGTGTGCTATCATCTGCGATTTTGGACGAACTTTTAAGCCTTCAACATACCATTCTCTTTCCATTAATTCAGCTACTTTCTCCAGTAAGAATTTATCTTTTGAATTTTCAACTAATTTAATTACTTGGGAGATTGTTGGAAGATAACAGACCAAAAACTGGCCATTTCTTAATGCTTTTTTTGCATGATCCAAAACTTTCCAAGGTTCTGGCAGATCCAAAACTATTAAATCAAGATTTTTTTCATCAATTCCCTGATAAATGTCCTTTTCTTTTATTTCTATGTCCAGGTCAAGATCTTTAAAATTTTTTTTTGCAATATCCAGAAATTCGGGATTTTTTTCGTACGTTATAATATTGGGAGTTATTCTTGCAAGGTATGCAGCTAAAAATCCTGAACCTGTTCCAGCATCAAGAATTTTAGAGTTTCGATGAATTCCTGTTGATGTTATAATATAACCAATATCTTTTTTTGTAATTATTGCAGGGCCTCTTTTTAATTTTTCCAGTTTATCTACAAAATTAGCATCAAAAATTATGAATTCTTTCTTAAGATGAGATTTTATTTTTCCAAATGCATTTTTTATATCTTCTTCTTTTAATATTCCCAAATCTGTTTGAAGGTCTCCTGAAGACCAATAATGCCTGTTTCCTTTCTCATCTATTAAGACTTTTTTTATGGATTTCATGGAATTTAGAATACAGTTAGGTTTATAAAGCCATATTTCGGCTTTTTTTCTATGGCTTATGCAGCGTTGACACATTTAAAGAGAAAAGAAGCAGGAACTTTTTCAGATAAATATGAAAGCGTTGTAAAAGCATTTTGTGGGTTTTGCAAAACTGACAGGGACTTTAATTATGTCGGGTATGATTTGGGAATATTCCCCCAAAAGATGGTTGAATTGAAGGGTTTACCTACTTTATTAGCAGAATATGAGGATAAAATAGTTTTATATGACTGTTCTGGATGCAATTCATCTATTACTTTAGGAAGATTAAAAGTAAATTAGCTCTAATTTGAATAAGAATCTTTAAAAATCAGATATTTCTTACAATATTAATGGATTTTGTCTTGAAAAAAGAGCTTGAAAATTCTAATTTAATTTTTATTGATTTAATTACAACAAAAAATCCCAAGGAATTAAAAAAGAAATTGAATTCTGGCGAAGAATTTATTGTTGCAAGGGGCGGGAGTGATGACATTAACAGAACTACACTTGAGAGCAAAAGAACAGACATATTGTTAGGGCCTGAATTTAACAGAGAAAGGGATTTTATTCATTTCAGAAATTCTGGATTAAATCAGGTCTTATGCAGACTAGCTAAAAAAAATGAAATAACAATTGGATTTAGTTTTAGTGACTTAATGAATTCCAAAAATAAAGAAACTGTTTTGGGAAGGATGATGCAGAATGTTTTTTTATGCAGAAAGTTTAAAGTTAAAATGGTAATTGGAAGTTTTGCATCAAAAGAAAATGAAATTAAAAACAGAAGTGAACTAATAAGCTTTGGAAATATAATTGGAATGAATGGAAAAGAAGTTAAGGATGCTTCGAATTTTAAGAAAAAAGAAGCAAAGATCAAAATACTAAAATGAGGTACTTATTTTTATTATTTATTTTATTGAATCTTTTTTTAGTAAATGCTGTTAATGTTGATGAAAATGTCCTAAATGAATTAGAAAACAATCCAGAGGTTGAAGTTATAATATCTTTTCCTGTGAAAAGCAGATTTTTACAAAAAGATTTTGATGCAAATTCTGTGATTGGAAATTTAGATAAAAAAGAATTTGAAGGGGAATATTTCAAAAATTCAAATATTGCTTCTGGAAAATTAAACAAAAATGGGCTTGAAAGATTAAAGAAAAACAAAAATGTTGATGGAATTTATCTAGACTATAAAGTAAAAATAAATTTAAATGAATCTGTCAAATTAGTAAATTCTTCTTTAGTAAACACTTTGAGAGTAAGAGGAAGCTTTAATTTAACTGGAAAAAATATTGGTGTTTGTGTTTTAGATACTGGTGTTAATTATTCTTTAAGTTATCTTGGTGGGGGATTGGGAAAAAAAATTTTAACTGGTTATGATTATGTAAATTCTGACACAGATCCAATGGATGACAATGGGCATGGAACACATGTGGCTGGAATAATAGCTTCTAATGGAAGTTTGACTGGCATAGCACCTGAAGCTAATATTATTGCGCTGAAGGTTTTGGATTCTGGTGGTGGGGGTTCTGTTAGCGATGTAATAAATGGCATTCAATGGTGCATTGACAATTCAACATTTTATAATATAAGTGTGATAACAATGAGCTTAAGCTGTGGCACTTTTGACTCTGCTTGTGATTCAAGTATAACATGCAATTCTAATCTATTGAAAGCTGTTGTTAATGAAGCTGTTGGAAAAAACATAAGTGTTATAGCCTCAACTGGAAATAACGGGGATGGAACAATGAGTTCTGGAAATTTTACCCACATAGGGGCTCCCGCATGCTTAAGTAATATTACTGCTGTTGGTGCTATTAATGATGATTTTAATATTGCAAGTTACGGCAATAGGAATAATTTGACTTGGTTAATGGCTCCTGGAACTAATATAAAATCCTTGAGATATAACAATAATGTATGTTCTACTTCATGCACTTGCTCTGGAGATTTTATGACGTGCTCAGGAACTTCAATGTCTGCACCACATGTAGCTGCTGCTTATGCAATTTTGTTGCAATATTTGAGAGATGAAAATAACAGCATAATGAGAAATAATCAGTTAAAAGATGTTCTGAATATAACTGGAATAAATGTTTTAGATTCAACTACCAATTTAAATTACAGGACAATTGACATTTTCAAGGCTTTACTCCAACTTGATAATTTTGGGCCTGATGTAAAAATTGATTATCCACAAAATATAACTTATAAAACTGGAAATTTAACTTTTAATTTTAGTGCCACAGATGTTACATTTAATTCTTCCTGGTACATTTTGAACGGAAATGAGAAGATTAGCTTAAATAAAAATACAACCTTAAGTGTTGACAATGGAAGCCATATCTTAATTTTATATGCAAATGACACTGAAGGAAATTTAAATTCAACAAGCATTAGTTTTGCTGTAAACACTAGCTTGCCAATTTTAACTTTTAATTCACCGAATGATAATTTTATTGATAATGACGGCTTAATAAATTTTAATTGCTCTGCAATTTCTTCTGTAGGTTTAAAAAATATGAGCTTGCTTCATAATATTTCTGGAACTTTCAAGATAAACCAGACAAAAGATATTTCTGGAGAAAATAATTATAGTATATTCAGCTTTAATTCAAGCAACATTAAATTTAACTGGACGTGTTTAGTAAGTGATATTAATTCTGGATATGCTTTTGGAGACAACAGAAGCTTAACTGTTAATGTCAATAACAAACCAAACATAACTTCTTATCTGCCTGAAAATTTAACTCAAAATGCAGATGAAGGAAAAAATTTAAGCTTTAACCATACTTCATCTGATTTAGACAATGATGTCTTGAGCTATAACTGGATTTTGAATGATATTGAAAAAAGCATTTCACAAAACTATACATTTAGCCCAAATTATACAGAGTCTGGCAGCTATAATCTAAGCTTGGTTGTTGGTGACAGCAAGCATAACACTTCAATAAACTGGAGTGTGGCTGTTAATGATATTATATTATGCGGGAATAATATTAAAGAAAGCGGGGAAGATTGTGATGGAACTGATTTAAGTGGAGAAAAATGCAGTTCCAAAGGATTTTCTGGCGGGACATTAAGCTGTTCAAGCAGCTGTAAATTTGTAACTAACAGCTGCACAAGCACGAGTTCTGGCGGCTCGGGCGGTTCAAGCGGGGGAGGCTCTGCATCTGGCGGCGGCGGAACTAGCTTATCGGAATTTGATAATCCAGAATTGTTTGAAACAACAAAAAAAGAAAAAGCACAAATACAGGCTGCTGAAACTCCAGTAAAAGTTATTGTTGAAAAGCCAAACTTAGATAGTGAAGAAAAGATTATTAGCATTATCAAGGGAGAAAACATTGGATTTATTTTAGACAATAATGAACACAAGGTTACTTTGGATGAAACAAGAGAAAATGAAATTGACCTTACAATAAATTCCAAGACAGTTAAATTAACTTTAAGATTAAATGAAGAAAAGGAAGCTGATATAGATGATGATAAATGGAATGATATTAGAATAAAATTAGAAAAGGTATTAGAAGGTGAAGCAACATTGAAAATAACAAAAATTCAAGAAGCTGAGAAAAAAGGAGCTAAAGGAATAACTGGATTTTCAGCATTTTCAGCATATAAAGATAGTATTACAAGTTATGGTGCAGGTATATCTGGATTATTATTTATTTTAATATTTGTGTTTTATATGTTCAAAAGAAAAAGAAGGGGGTAATTTCTTCTTAGGAAGTAATTCTGCATTGGCAATGCAATTGGATTATTTAAAATTCCCGCTCATATATCAATCTTTTTTTAATATTAAATAAATATAAAGCAACAAACCTATTAAAGAGAAATAAATTTTATTCAAATTATTATGAAATATCTCCTGAACTTGTATTTTTTTATCTTTATAAATTCCAGATATAGTTACAAAAGAATTTAATTCCAATTTTTCTTTTATTTCCAGATCAAATATATTACCCATTTCTTCTATTTTCGCTGAATTTAAAGAAACTACCTTGCTATGATATAAACTTACTTCCCTATTTTCATATTTTTCCGGGTTTAATACAAAATCTGAACCAGATACATTATTTTCCAGTAGTTTGCTTGGAGTTAAAAAGACAAAAAACAAGGTTATTATTATTGGAATAATTGCATAATAAAATTTTTTATTAAGTATTAAATTGTTTTTTTCTTTTAATAGATAAAGAGACATTATTGTAACTATCAAACCTAAAACCAGGAGTATTAAACTGCCACCATAAAACAGATTTAAAGAAAATTGTTCATATGAAAAAGGATACAGCAATAAGTGACCAAATTTTCCTGCAAACTGAAAATAATCCAGAACATAATGGGTAATTACCCCCAGATAAACCAATAAAAAATTCTGGAAAAAATTTGCAAACAGCAAAGCTATTGCCATTGATTCAAAAATATTTAGGAATGGACTATGCAATGGCTCTAAAATCAAGAAAGAATTTAATTCGTTAAAGTTTAAATAATTTGAGATTATTAATAAAATTCTTGGAATGTCGGGAAGAACAGCTCCTGTAATCATCAGTTTCCAATTTTTAATTTTTAGAATTACGGCTAATAATAATGCTATTGAAATGTGAACTATCCAGTCTGGCATTTTACTCGTAAAAAATTAAAATTTTATTTCCATTATATTTAAAAGAAATACTATTCCATTTTGATTTAACTTCTTCATTTGTTCCTGGAATAGTAACTTCTGTAATTTGAAATTTTGTACATGTATCAGGTTCATGTTTTCGAGGATTAATTTTCATAAGTTTTTTGATATTTTTCTGTATTTAAATTTTTACTAAGAATAAAATATCAAGATACTTCAAATAAAAATTATTATAGTAAACTTTATATATTTGTTTTTTTAAATATAATTCCTGTAAGAGAAAAAATGCTACTAAAAGCTGATTCTCAGGGGAACAAAATTAAAATCTTATTACCTAGTTTAAAAGAAAGAAAAAGATATATAGAATATAATATTAGAGGGGTAGATAATATAGATAAAGAATTTATTTATAATATGATAAAGAAATTTATTGGAGAATTAGGAATGGGAAAAGCTGGAGTAATGATATTAAAAAACAATGGAAACAAAGGTATTATAAAAGTAAACCACAAGCATGTAGATGAAGTGAAAACAGCTCTGGCTTTAATTAATAATTTTAATGACAAAGAAATTAAAGTAGAATGCACCAAGGTTTCTGGTGTTTTAAATAAATTAAAGGAGGATGTTTAAATGCAACCTGATATGAGTCATCAAGCAATGGGATATGACAGAACGAGTATTATGTTCAGCCCAGATGGAAGATTATTACAAGTAGAGTATGCTAAAAAAACAGTAAAGCAAGGAACAAGCGCTTTAGGCATAGTTTGTAGAGATGGAGTTTTATTAGTAGCTGACAAGAGAATTACAGACAAATTAGTTGTTCCTACAAGCATAGAAAAGGTATACCAAGTTGATGAACATTTGGGTGCAAGCGCTTCTGGCATTTTAAGTGACGGAAGAATTTTAATTGAAAGAGCACAAGTTGTTGCACAACAACATAAAGTGACTTATGATGAACCTATTAATGTAAATGATATTGTAAAAGATATAAGCAATATCAAGCAAGCATATACACAAGTTGGTGGAGCAAGACCTTTTGGTGTTTCTATTTTGTTTGCGGGCGTTGACAAAGACGGACCAAAATTGTTTGTAACTGATCCAACAGGAATTTATTTTGAATACAAAGCAACTGCAATTGGAGAAGGAGACCAGGATATTAAGGAAGTGTTTGACAAAGAGTATAAAGAAAACATGGATTTAGAGGAAGGATTGAAATTAGCAATAAGGGCTTTGAAAAAATTCTTAGGAAAGGATTTTGACATTAACAGAATCGATGGAGCCTATATTAAAACAGCAGACAAGACATTTACAAAAATAAAAAAACAGGATTTACTAAAACTTAAATAAACCTTTTTAGAAAAAAGCTTTACCAAAAAGTATAAGAAAATATAAAATAGCAAGATGGTAAGCATTGACAAAGCTGTAGTAGCAAGATTAAAAAGAAATGGAAAGAATTTTGAGATTTTAGTAGATTGTGAAAAAGCTTTAGAATTTAGAAAAGGAAAAAATATTTCTTTATATGATATTTTAGCAAGTGATATTATTTACAAAGATAACAGGAAAGGAGAAAGAGTAAGTGAAAGTGATCTCATGGCTGTTTTCAAAACAACTGATGTTTATGAAGTTGTAAAGATAATCCTGAAAGATGGAGAAATCCAGATTAAAAAGGAAATCAGGGATCAGGAAAGAGGGGAGAAGCTGAAAAAAATCATTAATTTAATACACAGGAACTGTGTTGACAGCAAAACAGGATTACCTCATCCACAGCAAAGAATTGAAAGTGCAATAGAAGAAGCAAAGGCAAGAGTTGATGAGAATAAAAGCGCAGAAGAACAGGTAGACCAAATTGTTGATAAATTAAGAGTTATAATACCAATAAAATTTGAGACAAAAAGAATTGAATTAATAATTCCGGCAAAGTATTCTGGGGCAAGCTTTAGAGTCTTGAAAAATTATGGAAAACTGCTTAAAAGCGAGTGGAGAAATGATGGTGGTTTAGATGTTGTTATAGAAATACCAGCTGGTATTATAGATGAGTTTTTTTCCCAAATAAATGGAATATGCCACGGGGAAGTTGGCTCAAAAATCCTATCGTAAACTTTATATAGTGATGTTTTAATAAAAATATCGTGAGAGAGAAGAAAGGCTGGTAAAAAAAGCTGATTCTCGAATTATTAAAATTTGAAATTTAAGAAAAGACAAATAGAGAAAGATGGGAGAATTATTAGTAAAGGACAAAGATATTGTAGTGCCAGGACAAGATTTGGCAACTGGAATGGATTTTTTGCCAGCTGCAGGCACTTATAGGGATAATGACAAAATAGTTGCTACACAATTAGGCAGCATTTCTTTAAATGGAAGATTAATCAAAATTATCCCTTTAAATGGAAGATATGTTCCAAAAAGGGGAGACACTATTATTGGCAAAATAAAAGACATGAATTTTTCAAACTGGTTTGTTGATATTGGCTATGCAAATGATGCTGTTTTATCTTCAAAGGAAATTAGTGTAGATTATATTGAAAGGGGTGCTGACATTTCACAATATTATGATTTGGGTGAGTATATTGTTGCAAAGATTTCAAATGTTTCTAAATTAAAATTAATAGACCTTACTATGAGAGGGCCTGGATTAAGAAAATTATCAGAAGGAAGAATAATAAAAGTAAGCTCTGTAAAGGTTCCCAGAATAATTGGAAAAGAAGGAAGTATGATTTCAATGGTCAAGGAATTAACTGAATGCAAAATAATGGTTGGACAGAATGGATTAATATGGATTAATGGACCAGATGGAAACAAAGAAGTAATTGCTGTTGAAGCTATTGAAATGATAAGTGAGAAAACACAAACTTCTAATTTAACTGAAAGAGTAAAAGAATTTTTAGAGAAAAGGATTAAAGAAAATGTATAAGAAAAGACCTGACGGAAGAAAATTTGATGAATTAAGAGACATGGAAGCGAAAGTTGGAATAATCAGAAGAGCAGACGGAAGCGCGATGTTCAGAATTGGGAAGACAATTGCGTTGGCTGCTGTTCATGGTCCGAGAGAATTATATCCGAAATTTTTACAAGATCCTTCAAAAGGAATTTTAAGATGCAACTACAATATGATGAGTTTTTCTGGGAGCGGAGAAAGAGTCAGGCCTGGCGGATCAAGAAGAAGCAAGGAAATTTCAATGATAACAGAGAATTCTTTGTATCCTGTCTTAGATTTAAGCGAATATCCTGGGGCTGTAGTTGATGTCTTTATTGAAATATTACAAAGTGATGCTGGCACAAGATGTGCTGGAATTTGTGCAGCTGCATTAGCTTTAGCAGATGCAGGATTTCCAATGAAAGATTTAGTGAGTGCTGTATCAGTTGGAAGAATTGAAGATAAATTAGTAGTTGATTTGGATAAAGAAGAAGAAGATTATGAAGTTGAAAGAGAAGTTGCGGATATTCCAGTTGCCATAATGCCAAAAACTGGAAAAATAACATTATTACAAATGGATGGCATTTGTTCAAAAGAACAATTATCAAAAGTTATGGAAATTGCAAAAGAAGCTTGCAACAAAGTATATGAAGTTCAGAAAAAAGCATTATTGGAGAAATTATCACAATGAACATAATACAAAAACATATTCATGCGTTGTTGGAAAAAGATCAGAGATTAGATGGAAGAAAATTTGATGAATTAAGAAAAAATATCTCAATAGAATATGGAATAAGCCCGAAATCTGCAGAAGGAAGTGCAAAAGTTAGATTAGGAAACACAGAAGTTGTTGCTGGTATAAAATTTGAGGTAATAACTCCTTATCCTGACCAGCCTGACAAGGGAACGATTATGGCTGGTGTTGAACTATTACCTTTAAGTTCTCCAGAATTTGAATCTGGACCACCTAACATAAGATCTGTTGAATTAGCAAGAGCTGTTGTTGACAGGGGACTAAGAGAAAGCGGGGCAATTGACTTCAAGAGTTTATGCATTAAAAAAGAGGAAAAGGCATGGGCAGTTGTCATTGATGTTTACAGCATGAATGATGAGGGAAACTTGGCTGATGCAATTGGATTATGTGCATTAGCTGCTTTGAAAGATGCAAAGTTTCCGAAATATGATGAAAAGAATCAGAAAGTTGTTTATGAAGAAAGAACAAATAAAGGGTTAACATTAAAGGAATTACCAATCCCGATAACTATTGTCAAAATAAAAGACAAGATTTTAGTTGATCCTATTTTAGAAGAAGAGGAAGCTGCTGACTCTAGATTAACAGTTACAACTTTAGAAGATGGAAGAGTCTGCGCAATGCAAAAGGGGGGCAAAGAACCTTTGACTGCTGAAGAAGTTGACAAAATGATTGAATTAAGCATTAAAAAAGGAAAAGAATTGAGAAAAGTTCTAGAGAAATCTTCCAAAGAAAAATAAAATGGAAAAAATGAAATATACAAAATATGAAATGGCTAGAATTATAGGAGCGAGAGCTTTGCAGATAACAATGGGAAGCCCTTTACTAGTTAAAATTGATGATGACTTTTTAATTAAATCAAATTATAGTCCTATTGAAATTGCTAAAGAAGAATTTAAGAAAGGAATCTTGCCAATTACAATTAAGAGACCATTGCCAAAGAGATTTATGGCTTCTTAGAGATTATTTTTGAGAAAAGAATTTACTGAAAAATCTTTAGAGAATAGAAGAAGTATTTAGTGTAAAGTAAACCTTTAAAGTATACACTTATTCTATATAATACCAAAAAATATAATACCAAAAAAGAATGCAACAATAAAAGAGACATATAAATGGAAAAGAATGCTGCATGATTTTGTTAATAACACTACTGAATATTTAGAAGAATATTATCAAAGAAATCAATGTGAAAGCGGATTTTCTGAAGACAAGAAAAGAACAAGCTGGAGACTGGGACAAAAAAGAGAAGACAGATTAGAAACAGCCAATATATGCACATCTTTATGGCATAACTTATATTGGCTGGGCTAATTCTGTCCCACACCCTGTAGTATAATAAAAGATATAAACAGTTTTAGTTTTTAGGATTTTTATGAAAATAAAGAATGTTGATGTAGAATTAATATCTAATTCTCGGAATGGAAGTTGCTTGCAAGTTACCATAAATAATGCTTTTACAGGCAGTTCAGGAAGCGATAATTTAAACAATAGCATAAAGGAAATGCCAGGTGTTTCTATTACCTTTTTAAATAAAATTCTGAATAAAGGCTTATATGGATTGAATGTTGAAAATTTTAATGATATTTTGGAAATTGAAGAATTATTAATGAGCTATGATGGAACAAAGAATTTAGCAAAAATAGGGGGCAATTTATTACTGGCTTTGGATTTTGCTTTATTAAAATTAGCAGGCAACAACAACCCCTTAAAAATCATTAACAGAAAACCAGACAAAGTACCTCAACATATATGTAATTGTGCTGTAACTAATTTTACTGAAAAAAGCAGAAGATTTCAGGAATTTTTTATAATACCAAAAGTAAATAATTTCTCAGATGGATATTTTGCAAATTCCTTTATTTATTCCAGAGTAAAAAGCTTGTTGAAAAGCAATGAAAGAACAGATGAAGGGAGCATTATTACTGAACTTAAAAAGGAGAATGTTCTTTATCTGATGGAAAAATTAACAGAAGAAACAACTAAAAAACTTGGTGTTGAGTTTTCTTTAGGAGTTAATCTTAATAGCGAGAATATTTACAATAAAGGAATATATAAATTAGGAAAACAGAATCTTACATTAAATGAATTTTTAAGTGACTTAAATAAATTAATTTTGAGATTTGATATAGATTATTTAGAAGATCCCTTAAACAAAGAGAATATATCTGAGATTGGAAAAATCAAAAGCAACTATATTTCTGGGAACAGGATTTTTAATGGGGAATTAGACAAGGTAAAAAGATATGCAAAATATTTCAACTGCTGTGTTTTAAAATTAAATGAAATAGGGGGTTTGTCCAGACTAAAGAAGATAGCTGATTTTTGCAGAAACAATGACATATGCTTAATTTTAGAGCAAAATTTGGGTGAAACTAATGATACTACTGTTTGTGATATTGCAACTGGGTTTGATTTTGATTTTATAAAATACGGGATTTATGGAAAAGAAAGAATTTTGAAATTACAGGAATTAAAGAGAATTGAGCAGGAATTATAATAGTATCACTCTAGAGTAGATTTCTTAATTACCATTATTTATAAATTATAAACCTTTTTATATTGTAAGAAAGTATTATTCTATAAATTATATTTGTAATTAAAAAGAGGAGGTGACATTTTGTGGCAAATTTAATTACTGAGACTACAATAGCGATTTTAAATCCTTTACAACAGTTATGGCTTGAAGCTGTCAGAGTAGTGCCTAATTTAGTTGGTGCTATTTTAGTTCTGATTATTGGTGTATTTGTTGCATCTATATTGGGACATGCTTTAAGAGTATTACTAGAAAAAACAAAGTTAGATGATGCCCTTAGAAAGGCCAAGCTCACAAAAGCAATCGGTCATACAAATGTACCAGCATTACTGGGAGAATTATTAAAATGGTTTGTTATAATAATCTTCTTAGAACAAGCAGTATCTTTAGTTAACTTAGGAAGTTTAACTGCTTTGCTTAATGCTTTTGTGTTATGGTTGCCTCAATTATTGGTGGCAGTGGTTGTGTTCTTATTGGGTTTAGCAGGTTCTCATTTTGTTGAATATAAAGTCTTAGAACATACAAATCTAAGAGGAATGAGAGTTTCTGCAAAAGTTTTGAAGTGGATAATAGTTATAGTAGTAGCTTTAGTTTCACTTAGACAAATAGGTGTAGATGTAACAGTTTTAGAGAACACATTCTTAGTAGTAGTAGCTGCATTAGGGGCAGGAGTGGCTTTAGCATTAGGAATTGGTCTTGGATTAGGACTAAAGAAAGAAGCAGAAAATGTAATTAAGGAGGTAAAGAAAAACCTATAATTTTTTCTTTTTTTCTTTTTTTAACCTTTTAAAAAATTTTGTTTTAGGCAGGGATATGTTTCATGAAAATACTAGGGAAAAAAAGAATTGACAAAGATTTTTTGGAAATATCTTTTTCTGAATTATTAGCAATGACTGGAGGAATTATTGGTGGGACTTTTTTATTAGGATTAATTGACAATATAAGTTTGGTTGTTGGTTTATTTATTTTGTTTCCAGGTTTATTAGAAATGCATGGAAATATTTACGGCAGTTTAAGTGCGAGATTGTCCAATTTATTATTGTTGAAAAAATTAAAAGAAAAAAGAGACAGAAGATATTTTATAAGACAAAATGTATTGGCTTCATTTTTCTTAATTTTGTTTATTAGTTTTGTTTTGGGTCTAATATCTTATTTTTTTATTTACTTTGTTTTTGATGTGAATAATCCTGTTATAATTTATGTTGCTGTTTTGAGCTCACTTTTGGGATCTTTAGTTGAAATACCACTAACAATTTACGCCACATTCTGGTTTTACAAACATAGCTTTGATCCAGAAGATATAATGGGGCCTTATGTAACAACTTTAGGCGATATAATAAGTATAGTTTCCTTAATTTTAGTTATGGGGTTCTTATTATGAGGGCTGGAGTAATTATTAAAGAAAGCCTGAAAGTTTTAATATTGGGGAGCATATTAAGTTCTTTAGGCGGATTTAGCCTTGAATTAGTTAAAGACAAATTTGCTGAGATGATTCCACTGGTAATTATATTACCTGCTCTGGCAAGCATGATTGGAAATGCCGGCATTATCTTAGTTTCAAAAATTACAACTTATTTGAATATGGGAAAAATGAGCGAAAGTAAGCTAAATACAAAAGCTGTAAGACATTTATTTTATCTTTTGGTTTGTATTTTTATTTTAATGGCTATTTATGCAACATTTTTGTCAATATTTATTGGTGTATTAAAAGGATTTAATTTTAGCTGGGATTTTGCCTTTAAAATGCTCGGAGTAATTTTATTTACAACTTTGTTTATTGTATTTTTGGTATTTTGTGCTGCTTTAATTGGTGGGAGATATGCATTTAAAAAGAAAATTGATCCTGATGACTTGTTAATCCCAATTACAACTTCTATTGCTGATTTGGGAAGCTTTGTTGTATTTTCTATTTTGGTGTTTTTAGTATTCTAAAATTCTTTTGAGAAAAGCGTTTACGGAAAAAAAGTTAAGCATTGATTTTTAAAGCTTTTATCAGGGCTGGTTTGTCAAAACCAATAATTATTTCACCATCAATTTCTATAACTGGAACTCCCATTTGCCCAGATTTTTCTATCATATCTCGGGCTGCTTTTGCATCTTTTCCCACATCTATTTCTTTGTAATCTATGTTATGTTCTTTAAAGAATTCTTTTGCTTTTTTGCAAAATACACAGCTTATTGTTGTGTAAATCTTAACTTTCATAAAGGAAAAATATTTATTGGTATTTATAAAATTAATGTTTGTGTTAAGTAAATTTGTTAAGTATACACTTGGACTGGGAAATTCATAACCCATTATGAAATCTTTCTTCATTATACCACTTTTGGTATTCTTTTATTTGCCAATTCAGCCATTCTGGAAATTTAGCAGTTAAATAAATAAATTCTTCTGCTACATTTCTTATTGCTCTCTCTTCTTGTCATTCAAATGCTTTCTTCTTTTGTTCCATTTGTATACAGTTCTTCTAGTTACACCAATTACTTTTGCAACCCAAGATTTATTTATTCATCTGTCTATTGATTTATCGATGAGATTGCGTATTTCGGCGGTTAATCTTATTGGGTTCACATCCTTTTTGGAGAGTGTTCCCCCACACTCTTTTTATTAAAAATCTGATAAGAAAGTGTATGCTTTAAAGGTTTACTTTACAGTTTAAATAAAATATAATGTGGGTTTTTAGAAATGTCAAAGAATAAGTAGATATGGAAAAAAGAGGTGTTGATAAAACCATACCTACTTATTCTGTGTTGACAATGAAAAAATATTATCTTTTCTAACCCCCAACTATATAATATACTTTCAAATATATAAATATTTTCTTTATGCTCTAAAGATGCCTTTAAACCTCATAATGGAGCCTATAAACATTAAAATCAGAGAAATAAAAAAACTTCTTACTAAAATTGCCTCTATAAATCTTTTGAAAAATATTTCTGGAAAAAGTTTGATTAAAGTTGTTTCTGGACTTAACAGCCAGAGATCATTATTGAAAAATATTAAATGGAAGTTATAGAACAATTTAGAGAAATTAATGAGCAACATAATAAGACCTAGTATTATGAAAAAAGATCCGAAGATTATAAATATTTTCGGGAGTTCTTTGTAATATCTTAAAATTAACAGAAAGAATAAAATTAGAAGAAAATAAAATATCATAAGGACTTTATTAATTAATAGCTTAACATCTTCTAAATGAAATATTTCTTCTGATGTATAAGATTTATTATTTAAGTTTTCTTTATTAGCTAAATAATTTATTAAGTTTATTATTATCTCTTTATTAAAATCAGGGTTGTTTTCTGAATTCTTTTCATAAAAATTGTAGTCAAAAATCAAGAGCTTGAAATTTAGCAAGATTATTATTAATATGAGTAAAAATCCAAGGAAGTATTTCATTGTGAAATGTGAAACGCCGGGACTGGGACTTTCATTCATCATAAAGCAATATACTACTTCATGAAAGCGCTTTGAACCCAGATATCCTTTCGGAAACAGGATCTTTACAACCTTTAGCAATCCAACGCAAACCTTTTTGATTACACTTTTTTTAAAAAAAGTTTACTGCGCATTACCAGGTTGTGCCATCCCGGCATAAGAATTATTTTAAATTAAATACTTTAAAAACATTTTCATAAGCTTTTTATATATAGAAAAACCTAAAATTATAATTATGCCACAAAGACTCACAATTGCTTCTGGTCTTAAAATAAAACAAAGATCTGTCTTTAATTTAGATGAACTATATAAAGTCATGTTTAGGTGGTTTGAGCTTTATGGATATGATATGCAAGAGCTTGAATACAGAGATTCTATAGAAGGCAATGCAAAGCATCTAGAGATTAAATGGAAAGCGACAAAGAGAATAGATGATTATTTGCAATACATAATAATTACTAATTTTCTTATTTTGGGGCTGGAAAGCGTAGAAATAGAGCAGGATGGAACTAAAACGAAAACAAACAAAGGGGAAGTAGAAATAAACTTAACTGGGTTCTTGGAAAAAGATTATGAGGATAAATGGGAATCTGGCTATTCCAGGGTTATAAGGGATATTTATGACAAATATGTCATTCATGGCAGGATAGACAGCTTATCTGGGGAGCTTTATGAAGAAATATACAAGCTTATAGATGAGGTTAAGGCTTTTTTAAACTTACATAGATTTTAATTCTTTTTTCGCTTTATATACAAAAAAATCATAAAGTTTTTAAAGTAAGGTACATATATTTATTAAGCCCGCCATGAGAATACTCAATGGAGCTTACGATAACTTTATCAAGCGATGAGCTTGGGAGTTAGTGTCGCGGGCAATATTTAAAATAATATTTAATAAGGTTTTAGAGCAAGATTATATATCACATTTTTATTATACACTAAAAAAAGTAAGTAGTGTATTAAGGTTAGTAATATTGCTATTTGTTCTAAATACTATTATGGGAGTTAAAAATGGGAAAAATCAGCCCGATATCTTCAAAATATATTATAAACACAAGTATACAAATAGAGGGTGTGGTTGACAGACCAGATGTTATTGGAGCTATTTTTGGACAAACTGAAGGATTATTAGGATCTGAACTAGAATTAAGAGAATTACAAAGATCAGGAAGAATTGGAAGAATTGAAGTAAAGTTAGACACTAAATCTGGGAAAACAGAAGGAAGCATAATCATACCATCAAGTTTAGACAAAGCAGAAACTGTAATTATAGGGGCTGCTTTAGAAACTATACAAAGAATTGGTCCTTGTAATGCAAGAGTAAGAATTGAGAAAGTAGAAGACATAAGAGTTTCCAAGAGAAATTTTGTTATTGAAAGAGCCAAAGAATTATTGAAACAATTAACAGAAGATGTGTTACCTGACTCACAAGAAATTACAGATGAAGTTGCGAGTTCTGTAAGAATGATGGAGATTACAGAATATGGAAAAGACAGATTGCCTGCAGGTCCTAATATAGATGATGCTGAAGAAGTTATTGTTGTTGAGGGAAGAGCAGATGTTCTTAATTTACTGAAACACGGAATCAAGAATGTTGTAGGAATGAACGGCACTTCTGTGCCAGGAACAATAGTTGAATTAAGCAAGAAAAAAACCCTTACTTTATTTGTTGATGGTGATCGCGGAGGAGACTTAATTATCAAGGAAGTTGCAGATGTTGCTGAAATTGATTATGTAATTAAAGCACCAGATGGCAAAGAAGTAGAGGAACTTGCGAAAAAAGAAATCCACAAGGCATTGAGAAGCAAAGTAGCTATTGAACAAATAAAAATGGATCTGCATAAAGTTATAGATTCTTTAAGAAAGCCTTTGATAAGAAGAGACCAGCCAATCAGGGAATTTAAAGAACAAAGAGAGGTCAAAGAAATACAACAATTCAAACCACAATTCAAAGCTAATATTGCAAAAGACAATTTGAAAAAAATGCTAGATGATTTAGTAGGAACAAGGGGAGCTTACATATTAGATACAAACTCCAATATATTGGGAAAAGTTCCGACTACAGAATTAGCAGCAACAATCAAAGATCTTAATACAACTAATATCTATGCTGTTGTATTTGATGGTTCAATTACAAGGGATATTGCTTCTGTAGCTGAAAAATCCAATGTCAAGGTTTTGGTTGCCATGGATTCAAGAATAAAGCCTTCAGAAACGCAACTTGACATTATAACAAGCTCAGATCTATAAAAAGCCTTTTTAAAAAAGTCTTCAGAGAAAAATGATTTTAAAAAAGTTTAATCAAAAATGAATAGAAAGGTTTTTTAAGTTCTTTTTATTTTTAATTTTATAATGAAGACAGAAAAGAAGAAGGTGTATTTATATAGTGCTATTTTTTTAATTACTTTATTTATTATTCTTTATTACTTTGGGTTATTTAAGGGAACTTGTGAAGATGAAAAATGCTTTCAGGATGCTGCTTCATTATGTTCACCCAAGAGATATAATCAGAATGTAAACAACAATATTTATAATTATGTTATTTCCAGGTCTTTTGGGGAGAACTGCAAAATAAAAATCAGCTTAGACAGAAGTGCAGAGGGAACTGATTTTGATACAAGAGGAAAATTAGAAGGAAAATCAATGAAATGCTTAGTACCAAAAAATGAATTAAGTGCTGTTAATTTTAATGAGGTTGAGAATTTATTGGGGTATTGTACTGGGCCTTTGAAAGAAGGAATGTATGAAATTATAATCAAGAAAATGTATGGCATTATAATAAGCAATTTGGGGGAAATTTTAGGAGAAGTACAATTAGGACTGATTAAAAAGGTATAATTTTTTAAATATAACAAATCGAAAAATTTTTTGATTTTTATTTTATATCTATTTTAGTTCCTAATTTTGTCTTTATTTTAGATATAATAATATTTAATTTTCCATTTACAAATTCTGCACCTATTTCGTCCATATTTACATTAGTTGGCAAGGCAATTGATGCTCTGTAACCTTTATAAGAACTATTTTTTAGATTAGATTTTTTCTTTTCACCAATTACGTCCAGAGACATATGACTGACAATTAAATTAATATCTTCTCTAGACAATTCATTCATTTCAACACTTATGTAAAGAAATTTGTGATTTTGAGATATTGTTATAGACGGCCTTTTATAATTTCCAAAAATGCTTTCATTAATTTTTTCTAGTCTTTTATTGATCTGTTCTTTAGCTTTATTTATATCTAAATATTCTTTTATATCCAAAGTATATCACCTCTAATTTGGCATTATATGTTCATCATGAACTGACTTAAATGAATGAAGTTCATTATCTTTGAACCATAAACTTATTTCTTTTTTAGCTTCTTCTACAGTTCCAGAAGCGTGAATTAAATTACGGCCACCCATTTTTTTATAAGTAGCGTAGCCCATGCTAATATGTGTGAAGTCTCCTCTTATTGTTCCTGGCGCGGATTTATAAGGTGAAGTTGAACCAACTAATTTTCTTACAACTTCAACTGCATGCACTCCTTCTAAAACCATGGCTATAACTGGGCCTTCTGTAATATATTTTAATAAATCTTCATAAGCTCCTTTACCAACTAATTCTCTTTTCTCATTTACTTTTATGCCTATTGCATCGTAATCCAAGAATGTTTTTTCAGTTAAAACAGGAATTAATGCTTCTGGATAATGCTTTTTGGCAAAATCCTTGTTAATCCAGACCATTTTCATTCCAACAATTTTCAAACCGACTTTTTCAAACCTAGAAATAATTTCTCCTGACAAGCTTCTTTTTACACCATCAGGCTTAATAATCACCAATGTTCTTTCGATCATCTCTTTCATATTAATCCTTTTGAAAAAGCATTCACGGAAAACCCGCAAAGCTATTCTTTTTTGTAATATTTACTCCATTTTATATGTGTTGGGTTTCTTCTTAATTTTAACATATTTTTTTCACATTTCTTTTTATCAAAATAAACCATTCTTCCATCCTTTTTTACAAAGATTAATCCAGTACCAGGGGGGATCTGTTCACCACAAAAACTGCATTTCATTTTAGCTATTCATCCTCTTCTATTTTGAGCTAATTTTCTAGCTTCAATTTCAGTTTCTCTTAACATTAAAATATCCTTTTCACGAACAGGACCTTTTACATTTCTTCTAATTATTTTTCCTTTATCATAACCATCTAGAATTCTGCATCTTACTTGGGTAATTTCTCCTTTTGTTCCTGTTCTTCCCAAAAGTTCTTCTACTGTTGCTGGTATTGCCTGAGTAAAAATAGATTTTTCTGATGTAGCAGTTGTTTCTACTTTGTCAGCGAAAATAATTCCTTTTTTCTCTCTTCTTTTTTCTTTCCTTTCTTCTTTTCTCTTCTTTGCTTCAGTAGCTGCCATTTTTATTTATATTTTTCAATTTCCTTTATTAAATCTTTAGAATCACCTTCTTTAATTACAGCCACTGCACTTGTACCAACTTCTATTCCTGCTGCTGCTCCTAATTCAGATTTGCTAGAAACAATTACCAAAGGAACTTTTTTTTCTTCACATAAAGCTGGAATATGCATTACAACTTCTTTTGGGTTAACATCTTTAGCAATAACAACTAATTTTGTAATTCCCCTTTCAATGGATTTAGTAACTTCATTAATGCCTTTTTTTATTTTTCCTGTTTTTTTAGCTACTTCAATAGCTTCAACAGCTTTCTTTGTGATTTCTTTGGGTGATTCTTCGTTTAAATTTACCATGATTTTTTCCTCCTTCATTAGAACCCTTTTCATAAAAGCATTCACGGAAAACCGCAAAGCTTCTCAAAAGAGCTTCAGGATACGAATTTATCGTTTTACTTAAATCGTAAAATTTGCATTTATATAAGTTTTGGTTTTTATCTGAATTTGTAGAGGTATTTA
>JAGWAC010000014.1 GCA_018302125.1 Candidatus Woesearchaeota archaeon
TTCCGTAAGATCGCGAAGTCTATAAGCTATCTGACAAACTACGGTGTCAATTCCAAGATCCGCTATAACCTGACTTCTTAGCGATTTGGCATGTGGTCCAAGCTCTTCTACTCTTTTTACCAACATATAGTCTGCTTTCATGACTAGCATTAGTAGCCTCACATTTATAAAGCTTTCGTTTCTTTAAAGTAGTTACAATAACCTCGCCGACCCCCATTTTAACTATAGCGCCGACAACTTTGAGTTTTTCTTTCAGAACGTTGCACCAAAACTCAACCCTTCCAAGTATTCAGGGGAATATAAAGCGATTAAGCCTCCGCTCAGTTGCACTCCGCTACGCCCTCGCATTTTTTTTATTTTAGTTGCTCGGGGAAATTTTCCTAACGGAAAACTTCGCTTAATCGCATATGTTATAGGTGACGTTTACTTTACAGCTCAGCAAAAAGGAATATTTATATAACAACTTCTTAACTAAAAACAAATGCCAAGGACTAAAAAACAGACAGAAGAAAAACCAGCACCTAAAAAAATAATTGAAAAATCAGTTAAAAAACAAGAGTATAAACAATCAGGATTGGTTATGCTGATGCTTCTTTTTTTCAGTGCACAAGTTGCAAAAAATATTCTACTTCCACAAAATGCCCTTATTGTTCTAAAGAAACAAAGTTCCTAAGAAATGTTTCTTTTGTTGATGCTCCAGGACATGAAACTTTAATGGCAACCATGCTGTCAGGAGCAGCTATAATGGATAGTGCAATTTTATTGATAGCAGCCAATGAAAAATGTCCACAACCCCAGACAAGGGAGCATATAATGGCCCTGGAAATTGTCGGAATAAAAAATATTGTTATAGCTCAGAATAAAGTTGATTTAGTTAGTGATGAAGAAGCACAGGAAAATTACAAGCAGATAAAAGAATTTGTGAAAGGAACCATAGCTGAAAACGCTCCAGTAATCCCGATTTCTGCCCAGCATAATACAAACATTGATTCATTGATACAGGCTATTGAAGAAATAATTAAAACCCCAATAAGAAATGAAAAAGATAATGCTTTAATGTTCATTGTAAGAAGTTTTGATATAAACAAGCCAGGTTCTAAAATTGAAGATTTAAAAGGTGGAGTTCTTGGTGGTGAATTAAAAAAGGGAATTTTAAAAGTAAATGATGAAATTGAGATAAAGCCAGGATTAAAAATTGAAAAAGAAGGAAAATTAATCTGGAGATCTATAACAGCTAAAATAGTTTCTTTGAAATCTGGTGGAAATGAAGTAAAAGAAATCAAGCCAGGTGGATCAGTAGGAGTTTTAACAATGTTAGATCCTTCTATTGTAAAAGCAGATCAATTAACAGGAAATGTTCTTGGTTTAAAAGACAATCTGCCTGATGTTTGGCATAGTTTTACATTAAAACCTTTTCTTTTGAAAAGAGTTGTTGGAACTAAAGAAGAACTAAATGTTGATCCTTTAAGAAAATTAGAACCGTTGATGTTGAACGTAAACTCAAGCGTCACTGTTGGCATAATTGATGACTTAAAAAAGGGCTTGTCTCATGTTAACCTGAAATTGCCAGTATGTTGCTATAAAACAGACAGGGTTACAATTTCAAGAAGATTTAGTGACAGGTGGCGTTTAATAGGTTATGCAGAAATAGTTAATAAATAAAAATTATAGTCTGTTTCTTAAAACAAACACACTGTCATTTCTTCTCACTTTTTCATTTACTGGTATAGTTATTGTTGCATTTTTTTCAGCTCTCTTTAAATCTTTGTCATCAATTCTTATGCATTTAACCTGTAAATCAACAATTCCAGTTGTTGGTCCAGTGATAATAACTTCATCGCCTAATTTTAAAGAATCCATTTGTAAGAAGATCTCGGCAACCTTGTTCTTGCAAAAATAATTCTTAACAAATCCAATTAAAATCTTTTCTTTTGTTGCATTATTGCCTTTTGAATTAGCCCAATCTCCCAATTTTTTTCCCAGATAATATCCACCGTGCCAGAAACCCCTGTTAAAAACAGATTCCAGTTCTTTAATCCATTTGTTTATTTTATTTTGAGTATATTCTTTCTTATAATAACTTTCAGCAGCTTCTTTGTAAACTTTGGTAGTTGTAAAAACATATTCTGGACCTTTTCCTCTTCCTTCGATTTTTAAAATATCAATTCCAGAATCAAGAATCTTGTCTAAAAAATTTATTGTACAGAGATCTTTCGGCGACATTACATATTTGTTGTCCAATTGAAGCTCAAATCCTGTTTCTTCATCAGTTACTTTATAGGTTCTTCTGCAGTTTTGAAAACAATTTCCTCTGTTTGCCGAAGAGTTATAGACAACCAAGCTCATATAGCATTTCCCGGCTATTGAAACGCATAATGCGCCATGAGCAAAAATTTCTATCTTAATTAATTCATTATTAGGGCCTTTAATATTTTGTTTTTTAATCTCATCACAAATAGATTCTATTTTCTCTAAATCTAATTCCCTTGCTAAAACAATAGTGTCTGCGTATCTGGAATAAAATTTTACAGCATCAATATTGCTGATATTCAACTGTGTTGAACAGTGAATATTTAATCCTATAGATCTTGCGTATTCAATTACTGATGTGTCGCTTGCAATTACAGCACTAATTTCATTTTTTTTCGCTTCATCACAGATTTTTCTCATTAGCTTTAAGTCATCATCATACATTATTGTATTCAAAGTAAGATAAGCTTTGACATTATTTTTCTTGCACAAAGAAATTATTTTCTTTAAATCCTTCAATTTAAAATTATTTGTTGAATTAGCACGCATATTTAAATGTTCAACCCCAAAATATACAGAATCAGCTCCTGCTTTTATTGCAGCTCTTAAAGATTCAAAAGATCCTGCTGGCGCCAAAATCTTAACATATTTCTGATTTTTTTCCATTTCTATAATTTTAAGGCTTTTTCTTTACTAATCTTGGCTACACTTGCAACAGAATCATTTTCATTTAATCTGATTACTCTTACTCCGGAAGTATTTCTCCCAATAATATTAATATGGCTTGCATCTAATCTTATAATCTGTCCTTTTTTGCTTATTATAATAATCTCATCATTATCATCTACAATAGAAGTTGAAACAACATAACCATTTTTCTCGCTTACTTTGATATTTCTAACTCCTTTTCCCCCTCTCTTGATTAAGGCATATTCTTCTAAATTAGTTCTTTTTCCAAAACCTTTTTCAGTAACAGTCAATATACTATCAATAGTCTTAACAATCTCAAGACCAATAACTTCATCTTTATCCATTAATCTAATTCCCCTAACTCCAGAAGAATTTCTTCCTAGTTCTCTTGCATCTTTCTCGCTAAATCTAATTGCCTTTCCATTCTTGGAAGTTAAAATTAATTCTTGATTTCCATCTGTCAATACAACTTTTACAACCTCATCATTTTCTTTTAAATTTATTGCAATAATTCCAGATTTTCTTAAATTAGAATATTCCATTAAATTAGTTTTTTTAATTCCGCCTTTCTTAGTTGCAAATACCAAATATTCTATATCAGAAAACTCTTTCAAGGATAAAATTGAATTTACCTTTTCATTCTCACTTAAATGTAATAAATTAACAATAGCCTTTCCTTTTGCCTGTCTAGAAACTTCTGGAATCTCATACCCTTTAAGCCAGTATACCTTTCCTTTGTTAGTAAAGAACAATAAAGTATTCAAATTGCTTGTTACAAGTAAATTCTTTACAATATCTTCTTCATCTTTGGTTGAAGTTCCTTGTATTCCTTTTCCACCTCTTCTTTGCTGTTTATAAGAAGTTAATGGAACTTGCTTAATATATCCAGAATAAGTCAGTGTAACAACAATATTTTCTTCTTTGATTAATTCTTCTTTTATAAAGCTTTCAGCTTCTTCCTCAACTATTTGTGTTCTTCTTTTGTCACTATATTTATTCTTTAATTCAATTAATTCATTTCTAATAATTTCAATTACTTTTTGTTCAGAAGCTAAAATTCCTCTTAATTCTTCAATTAATTGTTTTGCTTTCAGTAAATCCTCATTTATTTTTCCAGTCTCTAATCTTGTTAATCTCTGTAACCTCATTTCCAATATAGCAACACTTTGTCTTTCACTTAAACTAAAATTAGAAATTAAATTTAATTTGGCAGTTTCAGTATCTTCAGATTTCTTGATTAATTCAATTACTTTGTCAATATTAGATAAAGCTATTTTAAGTCCTTCCAAAATATGTTCTTTTTCTAAAGTTTTATTCAGGTCAAAATTAGTTCTTTTGATAACAACATTTTTTCTGTGCAAGATATAATTCTCAATTATTTCTTTAAAATTTAAAATTCTTGGTTCATTATTTACAAGAGCAAGCATAATTACTCCAAAAGTATTTTGTAATCCAGAATGTTTATACAATTGATTTAAAATTAACTTGGGATCTTCATCTTTTTTAAGATGAATTATAACTCTTATCCCGGTCTTGTCACTTTCATCTCTAATATCTTTTATTCCCCCTATTATTCCATTTCTCACTAGATTTGCTATCCCTTCAATCAATAAAGATTTGTTTACTTGATATGGGATTTCTTTGACTATTATTTTATTGTCCTCAATTTCTGTCTTGGCTCTTACAATTAATCTTCCTTTTCCTGTCTTGTAATAATCTTCAATTCCCTTTCTTCCATTAATTATAGCCCCTGTTGGAAAATCCGGGCCTTTAATTACTTTCATTAATTCAATAATATCTAATGAAGGATTTTCTAAAACTAATAAAATCCCATCAATAATTTCAGAAATATTATGTGGTGGAATATTTGTTGCCATTCCAACTGCTATACCTGTACTTCCATTCAAAAGCAAGTTAGGTAATTTAGAAGGCAGCACAATAGGTTCTTTTAAAGTGCCGTCAAAATTAGGAATAAAATTAACAGTATCTTTGTCAATATCAAATAACATTTCTTCAGCTAAAGAATGTAATTTTGCTTCTGTATACCTATAAGCACCAGCAGGATCGCCATCAATTGAGCCCCAGTTGCCTTGACCAATAATTAAAGGATAACGTAAATTCCATTCTTGTCCTAGTCTAACTAATGCGTCATAAACAGAACTATCGCCATGAGGATGATATTTTTTTAAACAGTCACCAACAATACCAGCGCATTTTGTGAATCTTTTGTTATGTTGTAATCCCATTTCATGCATTGCATAAAGGATTCTTCTGTGAACTGGTTTTAATCCATCCTTAATATCTGGCAAAGCCCTTCCAACAATAACTGACATAGAATAATCTAAATAAGCTTCTTTCAGTTGGTCTTCAACAACCTTTTGTTTTATTTGTATTTCTTCTGCCATTTTTTTATTTCTCAGTTAATTTTTAATAAAATTTTTTCGTAAAAAGTTTTTTATACATCAACATTTTTGGCAAACTTCGCATTGGCCATAATAAATTCTTTTCTTGGTTCTACTTCTTCTCCCATTAACATTGTGAACATTCTATCAGCCTCTACAGCATCTTCAATTTTAATTTGTCTTAAAGTTCTTGTTGCAGGGCTTACAGCAGTTTCTGCTAATTGATCTGCATTCATTTCCCCTAGCCCTTTAAATCTTTGAATTACAATATTTTCAGAATTTCCTATTTCATTTAAAATTCTAGATAAATCATTATCCTCTTTTGCATAATAAACTGTTTTATTTTTTACAATTCTATATAATGGGGGTTCTGCTAAAAATAAATTATTGTTTTCTATTAACTTTTTCATAAATCTATAAAAAAATGTTAATAATAAGCATGAGATATGCGCACCATCGATATCTCCATCTAGCATCAGTATAATTTTATGATATCTTAATTTTGAAATATCAAATTCATCACCAATTCCAGTGCCTATTGCTGAAATCATATTTGTGATTTCCTGATTTTTTAAAATTTTATCTAATCTAGCTTTTTCTACGTTTAGAACTTTCCCTCTTAATGGTAATATTGCTTGAAAATTTCTATTACGAGCTTGTTTTGAACTTCCACCAGCACTAATTCCTTCTACCAAAAACAATTCGCATTTCACAGGATCTCTTTCAGAACAATCAGCTAATTTTCCAGGTAAACTTCCAGAGTCTAAGGCAGATTTTCTTCTTGTTAAGTCTCTTGCCTTCTTAGCTGCCTCTCTTGCCTTAGCTGATAAAATACATTTTTCTAAAACTGCTTTAGCAACATTTGGATTTTCCTCTAAAAAATTAGTTAACTTTTCATAAACAACACTGCCAACTATTCCTTTAACATTTGAATTTCCTAATTTTGTTTTGGTCTGCCCCTCAAATTGCGGTTCAGGAACTTTAACAGAAATAATGGCAGTTAATCCTTCTCTTACATCACTCCCAGTTAATTGAAATCCATTTCCTTTTGTATTTAATTTTTTACTGTATTCATTAATTGCCCTTGTCAAGGCAGTTGAAAAACCAGCCTCATGTGTTCCACCCTCAACAGTATTAATTGAATTGCAGAAACTATAAACTCTGTCTAAAAATTCATTATTATATTGCAAGGCAATTTCAACAAATATTTTGTCTTTTTCACCAGTAAAATAAATTACAGGATGCAAACCTTCTTTGGTTTTGTTTAAATTTTCAACAAAAGAAATTATGCCTTTCTCAAAAACAAATTCCTTTTCTTTATTTTCAATTTCATTCTTGAAAATAATCTTTAATCCTTTATTCAAATAAGCTAAATCTTTAATTCTTGTTTCAATAATTTGCGGGTCAAATTCAGTTATAGAAAATATTTCCTTGTCTGGTTTAAATAAAATTTTAGTCCCAGTTTCATTTGCCTCACCAATAACTTCCAATTTTGTAACTGGATTTCCTTTTTCAAATTTAATCTGGTAAATTTTATTATCTCTTTTTACTTGTGCAACAACAAATTCAGATAAAGCATTTACAACACTTAAACCAACACCATGCAATCCGCCAGAAACTTGATATGCTTTTTTCTCAAATTTTCCTCCAGAATGTAAGTTTGTCATAACAACTTCAATTGCTGGTTTTCCTTCAGTAGGATGAATATCAACTGGAATTCCTCTTCCATCATCTTCAACTGAAACAGAATGATCTTTATGTAATGTAATAGAAATTTTTTTACAAAATCCTGCTAAATGTTCATCAATTGAATTTGAAAGAACTTCATCAACTAAATGATGCAAACCTCTGGAAGCAGTATCTCCAACATACATGGCGGGCCTCATTATTATCCCTTGAAGACCTTTTAATACTTTGATAGCTTTCGCAGAATAGTCTTCTGCAATTTGTGAGTTTTCTGATTGAGTTGCCATATTTTTAAATAAAAATTTAAGTCAAAATTTAGTGATTTCTAGCTTAAAAAAAGTTCGCAAGTTTAAATACTTTTCCCCGCTTTAAATGCGATTAAATGCACTTATAAGGATTATAGAATAAATTTAGTTCTTTTGATAAAGCTATTTTTTGGTTAAGTTTTTTCCAAAAAAAATTAAAGTAGGCTTCCCAGTTCAGAAAATATTAAATTAACAGCTACCTTGATTTTTCCTTAACTCTGTTACCCTAATGACATTACTTTAAATGATTAAGGCTGCTCTGTCCCCATCCTGACCTGATTCTCATATAAAATAACACACTAGGACAAAGTCTCATTGTACGAACCAAGACTATTAACCTAATAATTTCTTATCTGGGCATTCAGCTTCCCATGAAGTCCGTTTGGAAATTGCAGAGGACTAGCCTGCGACCTAGCCTACAATATAATTTATCAAATCTCGTTTATAAAAGTTTCAATTTTGTAAAGTAAAAACCAAAATCTTTATATAGTAAATACGTATGTACATACGTATATATAAAATGAAAAGAAAAATTTGGAGAGCTGGAAACAGCTTGGTCATAACAATACCGTCAGACATAGTTGAAAGACTAAAATTAATGGAGAAAAAATTGATTGATTTTGATATAAAAAATGTATTTGATGAAACAGAAAAAATATTTGATAATTTATTAGGCGATAAGATGTTCAAGAATTTAGAAGAGCAAAAAGACAATTTTAGGCGGCCTTTAACAGATTTAAGAGAAACAAATAATGATTTTATTGCCACCGTAGAAATTCCAGGCGTGGATAAAAAAGATATCCAATTAAACATCTCCGAAATCAGCCTGGAAATAAAAGTAGAGAAGAAATCAGAGATGAAGATAGCTGAAAATAATGGTTTTATCCGATCTGAAAGATTCTTCAGCAATTTTTATAGATCAATGAATCTCCCCTTAAAGATCATTCCTGAAAAAGCAAGGGCAAATTATAAAAATGGAATTCTGGAAGTAATTCTTCCCAAAGCACAATTTAGCAATAATAAAAGAAAAATATCAATAGAATAAAATTTAAAAATGACTCTTTAAAGGTGTTTGCTATGGCTGCGGAAAAATTAACTAAAAAAGAAAGAATTCAAGAATTAAAAAAACAATTAGAAGAAAAAAACAAATTAGCTGAAGATAGGTTAAATCAATTAAAATATTTGCAGGCTGATTTTGATAATTACAGGAAAAATTTTGAAAAAGAAAAAGGAAATATAATTAGGTTGGCAAATGAAAAAATAATGAAAGAACTTCTTGTTATTTTAGATGATTTAGGAAGAGCATTAAAAGAAAATTCAAGCAATAAAGGTTTAAGCCTATTATGCAGCAATTTTTTTAAAATATTATTAAATAATGGATTAAAAGAAATTGAATGTTTGGGGAAAAAGTTTGATCCAAATTTCCATGAAGTATTATCAAAAGAACAAAGCAATAATGAAGAAGGAATAATTTTAGAGGAATTTCAAAAAGGATTTATATTAAATTCAAAAGTAATTAGGCCTTCTCAAGTAAAAATTTCTGAGAAAATATTGGAGGAAAATAAAAATGGTTAAAGAGAAAATAATAGGGATAGACCTTGGCACGTCGAATAGTCAGGCAGCAGTTATGTTAGGAGGAAAACCGACAATTATTCCATCAGCTGAAGGAGCAACAGTTGCTGGAAAGATGTTTCCTTCTGTAGTTGCATTTACAAAAGATAATCAATTATTAGTTGGGGAACCAGCAAGAAGGCAGTCAGTCAGCAATCATGAAGGAACTATAATGGCTGCAAAAAGAAAAATAGGCTCAGATCATATTTACAAAATTCATGGAAAAGAATATACTCCACAGCAGATTTCAGCTTTTATTTTGCAGAAAATAAAAAAAGATGCTGAAGCATTTTTGGGCGAAGAAATCAAGAAAGTAGTAATTACTGTTCCAGCTTATTTTAATGATAATCAAAGAACAGCAACAAAAGATGCTGGAAAAATAACTGGTCTTGAAGTGGTAAGGTTGGTAAATGAACCTACAGCAGCAGCAATGGCTTATGGCTTAGATAAAGAAGGAGAGCATAAAATTTTGGTTTTTGATTTTGGTGGAGGAACTTTAGATGTAACAATAATGGAATTTGGGGAAGGAACATTTACAGTATTATCTACATCTGGTGATACTCAGCTTGGTGGAACTGATATGGACAAAGCTGTAATTGATTGGATAATCTCTGAATTCAAAAAACAAGAAGGTATAGATTTAAACAAGGATAAAATGGCTTCTCAAAGAATAAGAGAAGCTGCTGAAAAAGCTAAAATAGAATTATCTGCTGTATTGGAAACTGAAATTAATTTGCCATATATAACAGCTGATAAAGAAGGTCCAAAGCATTTAACTTTAAAATTATCAAGGGCAAAATTTGAGCAAATAATTTCCCCCATAATTGACAAATGCATTCATCCGATTGAACAGGCATTAAAAGATGCTAATCTAACAAAAGATGATATTAAAAAAATAATTTTAGTTGGCGGGCCAACAAGAATACCAGCTATACAAAAATTCTTAGGAGAAAAAATAGGTAAAAAAGTTGAACATAGTGTAGATCCCATGGAATGTGTAGCTATGGGTGCTGCAATTCAAGGGGCTATTTTATCAGGAGAAATAAAAGATTTAGTTCTTCTTGATGTTACTCCTTTAACTTTGGGAATAGAAACTTTTGGCGGAGTAATGACTCCATTAATAGATAGAAACACAACAATTCCAGCTAAAAAAAGCCAGGTATTTTCAACAGCAGCAGATTTTCAAACAGCAGTAACAGTGCATGTTTTGCAGGGAGAAAGGCCAATTGCAAATGACAATACAAGCTTAGGGCAATTTAATTTAATTGGTCTGCCTCCAGCTCCAAGAGGAGTCCCTCAAATTGAGGTTGCTTTTGATATCGATGCTTCTGGAATATTAAATGTTTCAGCAAAAGATTTAGGTACTGGTAAAGAACAAAAAATGACAGTTACAGCTTCTACAAAATTAGCAGAAAAAGAAGTTGAAAAAATGATTAAGGAAGCTAAAGAGCATGAAGAAGAAGATAAAAAGAGAAAAGAAAAAATTGAAATTAGAAATAATGCTGATTCCATGATTTATACTGCAGAAAAGACTCTCGCTGATTTAGTAGACAAATTAAGCAAAGAACATAAAGAAAAAATTGAATCAGGGTTAAAAGAAATAAAATCTGTCTTGGAGTCAAATAATATGGAAAAAATCAAAAAAGAAACAGAAAATTTGCAGAAAATCCTGCAGGAAATTGGAGCTGCAGTTTATCAAGAAGCAGCAAAATCTGCCAAAAAAGAAGAGTCTGGAGAAGAAAAAGTAGTTGATGCTGATTTCAAAGTTGAAAAATAAATGGCAAAAGATTTTTATAAAATTTTGGGAGTAAGCAAAAAAGCTTCGCAAGATGAAATTAAAAAAGCATTTAAGCAATTAGCCAAAAAATATCATCCAGATATAAATAAGGGAAAAGATTCTGAAGAAAAATTTAAAGAACTAAACGAAGCCTTTCAAATTTTAAATGATCCAATAAAAAGAAATCAATATGATCAATTTGGGGAAGCTGATTTTAATAGCCAGGATTTTAATTCGCAGGGATTCGATTTCAATGATATTTTCAGGGATTTTGGTTTCGGGGAATTTTTTGGGTTTGGAAAAAGGCAGAAAGAAGAAAATTCTAATCTAAGATATGACTTGGAAATTACTTTTGAAGATGCTTTTTCTGGATTAAGAAAAACAATTGAAGTTCCGCAATTTGTTAGTTGCACATCATGCAAAGGAACTGGTGCAAAATCAGGGTATTTAAAGGAATGTTTGGAGTGTGGGGGTGCAGGAGAATACAAAAAAATCCAAAGAACTGTTTTTGGACAAGTAATCAGCATTGCAACATGCGCCAAATGCGAAGGCTCAGGAAATATAATTGCGGAAAAATGCGAAAAATGCGGAGGCAATAAAAAAATTAAACAAATAAAGAAAATAGAAGTTGAAATTCCGAAAGGGATTGACAATGAACAATATATAAAAATCCCCACTGATTCTGGAAATATTTATGTTGTAATTTATATTAAACAACATAAAATCTTTGATAGAGATGCAGAAAATCTATTTTGCAGTACTTTTATTGATGTGGCTACAGCAGTCTTTGGTGGGGAAATAGAAATACCAACTATTAACAGCAAAGCAAAATTAAAAATCAGTCCAGGAACACAAAGCCATACAATTTTTAGATTAAAAAACCAGGGCATGCCGATTCTGAATTCAAATAAAAGGGGAGACCAGTTTGTTAAAGTTATAGTGAAAATTCCTGAGAAATTAACTAAAAAAGAAGAAGAAGCGCTGAAAATGGCTTTTTCAGATCATCAAAAAGTTGAAACAAAAAAAGGTTTTTTTGAAAAATTAAGGGAATTTGTTTAAAATTTATAGGAACCTATAAATACTATTCAAGCATAATAATAACCAGTAATTACAAAAAAATGATAGAGTTAGGGGGGAATATCAAACTTATTGGATTTAATGAGTTAGATTCAGGTTCTTTAATTGTAGTTAAAAAAATTACAGGTAATTATGCAAGAAAAATTTCTGAAAAAATTAATTCTAATTTAGATGAATTAAGTTTGGAATTAAAAAATAGTGATGCTCAAAAAGGAATTAACTCAAATTTAAAAGTTAAAGACAAAACAATTAATGCAGAAGTAACAGATGTAAATTTATTCTATGCACTTGATAAAGCATTGTCAAAATTATTAAAAGAAGTTTAAGCCATTAACATCTCATATTCACCTGCTCTTTCTAAGTCTCTCTTAAATCTTCCTGAATAATTTTTTGTTTCTCTTTCATTTTACCCCAATATATTTTGTAAAGTTCTTATACTTTTCATTTTTTAACTACTTAAAAATAATATTATTTTTTATTTAGATAAATAATAGCAGCAGCAATATCCTTCTCTTTTTCCAAAGCTTCTTTAACTTTTTCTCTTGTGCATCCTGTCTGCTCCATAACCATATGAATGTCTTCATCAGTAAAATCTTCTGTTTCATGTTCTTCCATATCCCCAGTAATTTGCAAACTCTCCTGACCCATCATATTTATTTTTGTGACTTGTGGATTTTTTACAATGATTTTTTTATGTTTGCAGGAAATAACAACTTCTTCAGCATCAATATTCTCTTGCTTCATTCCTATCTTTTTCATCATTTTTTCCATTTCTTTGGGATTAATGTTTGGAATCATTTTAAGAAAATTTGGCTTTGATGTAAAATAAATTCCAGTATTAAAATAACAACTATAGCTATTACAATATAATTAGGATCTATTTTTATCTTGCTTTCAGAATCTTTGTAATAAGTAACTACTCCCCCGCTTGAAGCTGGAATATATACTTTGTTGTCATCTGCCATAATTTCAGCAAATAAACAACATATAAAAAGCTTTTGCTAAATTTATTTATATTTAAACATATTAAAATATTCTAATGGAGCCATTTGAAATGCAGATAGAAGAAGCTAAAAAAGCTTTAAAAACAGCAGATCACTTGGCCTATATCACATATCCATTAGTGGCAGATAATAAATTAATGCTTTTAATAGCTGAAAATCTCTATAATTCTATAATAAAAACAATCTGTGCTTTGTTAAATTACGATAGGTATTACAAAAGAATTCCAGTTGTTCCAGAAGATTCTGATGAAAAAATAATACTTTTCAAAACAGAAATCTGTAAAAGATATAACATAGATACAGACATAATTTTAATGATAAAAGACATAAAAGCCATAGCAGAATCAAGAAAAAATTCAAATATGGAGTTGTTCAGAAAAAAAGAACTTGTAATAATAACAGAAGATTTTTCTAGAGCAAAAACATTAAGCTTAAAAAAAGTAAAAGATTACATAAATACCGCAAAAATACTTGTAAACAAAGCAGATTCAATATTAAAGAATGCTCGAAGATTTTGAAGAAAATGCAGAAGAGGAGCTTAAGAGGGCAGATCATCTTATTTATGTTACATTAAAATATACTAAAACAGTTGACGTAATTAAAAATACAATTAAAAGACTCATCAATTCTATGGATTTTGCAGTAAAGGAAGGTCTTGAATATCTTAAGGTAAAGAATATCTCAGACGTTCCCAGAATGAGATTTGAGCAATTATTGGAAAAAATCCCAAAAATAAAAGATTATGCTGAATTCTATTTTATGTTAAGGCGTATTTACAATGCCAAATTTGATAGCAGGGAAGAATATAGAAAAAGAGTTACATTAATGACAGAAGAAGGTGATGTAAATATAGATACTTTAAAAGAATATTATCAACGAGCTAAAAAATTTGTGAAATCAATGGAAGAGTTTTGTAAAGGAGGAAATAAAGACGTTTTTAATCCCTAAAATTTTCTCAATATTTTACTTGGTGTTTTAATCTTGATCTCCCCAAATGGAATTTCTTGTTCTAATTGTATTTTCCCTTCTGACTCTAGAAATATTAATGGTAAAAAAGTATATAATTTGTCTTCTTTTTTTTCACTAGGTATTAATTTTGTAAATGTGACTTCTTCATTTCTTTTAAAGAAGCTGATTATTTTGTTGTAAATACTCTTTATAACCTCGCTTATGTCAATTATATTTTTAGGCAATTCCGCATTTCTGAAAACAGCATAGTCCCTTTTCTTTATCTCTCTTTTATAATCTATGTCTAAAGCTTGTTCTAAAGCTTTCATTAATTCCTTAATAGTTATTTTTCTTTTTCTTTCAGCTGGTGTTTTGATCATTAAATCCGGTATTTTCTGGTCTTTGTATATATTATTCTCTTGAACTTCATCCAATAATTCGCTTAATTCAGGCTCTTCAGGAGGATACAAAAAATTGTCAAAATTAGGAATATGTTCTGTCAAAAATTTATGTGACTTTAATCTCAATAATAAAGCAGATGCCAGTAAAACTTTTCCAGAAATAAAGAAACTATGTTCTTGTAATTCAGTTATTTTTTCCCTATACTTGCTAGCTAATAAAGAAATATTAATATTCCACGGATCAATCTGGTCTTTTTTAATTAAATTATAAATAATAGATTGCCAAGTAATTTCCTTTTCTTCTAAAAGCATCTTATATATCTGTTCTTCCATATTTCTGCTCTATTTTGCCTTAAAAACTTATTTTTTGCTTATGCTTTTTCTAAAAGCCCGAATTAAAACTAAGAAGTCCTCTTTTATATTAATTTGTTACTATTTTAGAATAAGAACAACCGAAAGATTTATATATTAGTTGCCATTTCTTTTACTTTATCACCTCTTTTTTCCCAGGAAGAAGCTCTTCGGAGTTTTCTTCCCAGGGTTTTAAATTTTATTCTAGATTAATTTTATTTAAATAAGCAAAAAATAAAATCAGTTTTCTAATTTGATTAAATAAAAATAAAAAAGAAGAGCTTAATTACTCTTCATCATCCCAGTCATCATCTTCATCATCATCATCTTCATCATCTTTGTCATCATCTTTGTCATCATCATCGCCCATCATAAATTTTAATTCTTCATCAACCATTTTTATTTCCTCCCACACCCTAGCTCTAATAAATTATTACTAAAATAATTTATTAGAAATAGTTTTCTCTTTTTGTTATTTGATAACATTTTTCAGTTGTTTTCCTGCTGGTAATATATAAACTTATCGGTTTTTGAAAATATCTTTCAGCTTTGTTAATTTCTGAATAAGTTCTTTTAGTCCCAACAACTTTTCTTTGCCAGTTTTCATTTCTCTTAATTTAATTTTCTTTTCCTTAATCTCATCTTTGCCTACAAATACAACAAAAGGAATATCCATTTTAGCAGCATAATCTAAGGCTTTATTTATTTTTTTCATAATAAAACAGCTTATTTCTTTTTCTCTTAATTTCTTCACTAATTCAATACTTTCCTCATCTTGATCAATAGAAATTATAAGACAGTTTACGCCTTCTGTTTTTATATTTGGATAATCCAGAATTCTGCCAAAAGAAATCCCTACAGCAGGTATTTGTCTGTTAATGTACTTTCCAACTAGATTATCGTATCTTCCACCAGCAAAAACACTTCCTTTTATTTCTTTCACATATCCTTCAAAAATATTTCCAGTATAATAAGAAAATCCCCTGATTAAAAAAGCGCTAAATTTCACATCAATTTGGTTTTTCTTGCATAAACTAATTAATTTATTTAATTCTTCTGCACCATCAAATTGTTCTCTTAAAAAATATTTTAGATCTTTTTTTAATAATTTAAATAAAAAATCAGCTTCTTTTTTATTAATCAAATTGATTAAGTTTTCTTTAACTTCCTTTTCTTCTAATTTGTTAATTTTGTCCAATTCTTTTGAGACAAGCTCTTTGTTCTTTATTCCAGATTTTTCTAAAATAAGATTCAGTAATTTTCTATTATTAAGTATTAATTCATATTTAATCCCCAGATCTTTGCAGATTTTGTCACCCAAAAAAATGCATTCAGCATCAGAAATAATATCTTCTTCTCCAATTATATCTGCATCACATTGCATAAATTCCCTGTATCTGTCCTTTGTAATAGGTTCATCTCTAAAATTATATCCTACTTGATATCTTCTAAAAGGCAGTTTGATATTGGGATTTTCTTTAAAGATTCTTTTTAATTGAAAAGTAAATTCATATCTCAAGGATAATTCTCTCCCGCCTCTGTCTTTTAACCTAAATCTATCGCTGACTGCCTCCCCTTTTTCATTTTCACCCCTGGCAAATTCATCATATTCAATAGTACTTGTTTCAATTGGCATAAATCCAAATAATTTAAAATTTCTCTCAATTATTTCCTTAATCTTCTGCCTCTTTAAAGAATCAGGATATAAAATATCTCTAAATCCCTTTACATTTTCTAATATCATTTTCCACCTCTTAAGTTTTTGATTAAGCTTTTTTCCAAAAAGATTAAGGGCGATCGGGGAGATTTTCGTAAATTTTTGGTAAAACTTTTTCCAAAAAAGGTTTTATCGAACTCCCTTTTGCCGGGCCACAGCCAGCTGTAATAAACCAATATACTACGACCGCCATTCTTATTTACTCTAATTAAATCTTTAATAAAAATTTGCTTTTTAAAATATTGATAAAAATTATAAAATAGAAGTAAAAATCTCAAATTTTCATAGAAATAATTAGATAAATCATTGTTCTTAATGAATAAAATCAACTCTTGTCATTTCCATAAAGTTTTTATAACTGCTTAGTATTTAAAATTTATGATTTTTTATAAATATAGCCCAGAATATTATTTAAATACATTTAAAGAAGAATTTTGAAAAAACATCTTATTTATCACCAAAACCTTTATATATAAGCTATGTGTTCTTTTATATTTATTAGCTTTAAATATCAGAATATCAAATAGAATTTCAAAAAAAGAGAAAAAAATACAAATATTAAAAAATACAAATATTGAGAGGTGGCAATAAATGAATAATAAGAGGTTAACATTCTATTTTATTAGTTTATTAGTTCTTTTGAGTTTATATATGATCTTTGTTAATGCAGTTGCGCCTGCAAATACACTTCAACAAGTCGTTGTAACTAATGTATCTTCAAATGGGGCCAATGCAAATCAGTATAATATTACAACAGGTAAAAGTCTGAATATTACTTGTGAGGCCCAAGGATTTAGTATAGAAGCAGCATTTGCTAACATAACATTGTTCCATAATTTCAATGGATCAGTAAATGATAAGATTCAGATTAATCAAACAAATGGAACAGGTAGTTCTTCATCAGTTTCTCATTCAGTTCTTTCCCAAAATGCTTCTTTGACAACATTATTAGTAAGATTTAGTGTATTTAATGGCAGCACAGTAACCTATGATGTAAATGGAGCCTATACAGGAAATTATGCACAAGCAGATGGAAATTTCACAGTTGGTTGTCAAGCAGGTCTTAATGTAACTGTAGATACAACTAATGCAAGTTTCACATTGGGTCATTTGAGAAACTTTTCATCTAATAGAACAATAACTATTGATAGAACAAGACCAACCTTTACTGTTTCAACTTTGAATATTTCTGATGGTACAAATACACTTACATTAAGTGACTTGAATATTTCTTCTGGTGGTTATTTAAGAAATAATACAGATTTAGTAGTTAAAGTTACTGTTAATGAACCTCATTTAAGCAGTGCAAGATTATATTGGACAACAAACGGAAGTCCAATAACTGGTTTAGTAACTGGTGGCTCATTAACAGAAGGAGGAAATAATTTAAATAATTTAACAATGAATAATCAACATAGTCCATTTAGCAGCAATAACAATACTGTATTAAATGGTTCACTAAGATATGCTGGTAAAGCAGCCAATGGTTCTGGTTCAGGAGCTATTGTTGATAGACTATCTACTTTAGCAGAAGGAACAGTAATCAATTTTATATTAGTTGCAAATGACTCAGCAGGCAATATAGTAAATTTCACTAATGGTGGAAAAGGTTTCAACATCACATTAGACGGTACAGCCCCAGGTGCTACACTTAGTTTGGATAAAACAAGAGTAGCTGTTGAGAACGCACTTGTTGCTTCATGTGAATCAAATGATACTTCATCTGTAAAATTGACAATAACTCTTACAAAACCAAGTGGCGCTACAGTTATAAAAGAGCAGTCTGGAGGATATTTGTTTAAACCTTCTTTTAGTGGAAAAGAAACTGGTGAAGCTGGAAAGTATACAGTAAAATGCGAATCTGAAGATGCAGTAAAATTCTCATCAAAAACAGAAAAAGAATTTTCAGCCTATTATGAAGCAGAAGATGAAGCCTCAATTGAAGAAGAAGTTACTGAAAGAAAAGTGGCAGAAGTTGATTTAAGTAGATCAGTTGATGGAACAGCTCCAGAAGGAACAATTACAGGAATCCAGGGAGAATCAACAACATTCACATTAGATGGAGAAACAGAACACACATTAACTTTCCTTCAAGTAACTGCAACAAGTTCTACAATAAGGATTGAATCAACCCCAACAGATATTACACTAAACTTAAGAGAATCAAGAGAAGTAGATTTGGATGGTGATGGTGACAATGATGTGATAGTAAGATTAGATGCAATAGAGGATGAAGAGGCAAGAGTAACTATTAAGCCAGTAAAAATACCTCCAAGAGTAGTAGAAGAACCAACTCCAACAACTACTCCTACTGAAACAGAAAAACCAAGTAGAGCTGGGGTGACAATAGTAGTGTTGCTTATATTGGCAGTAGTAGTTGCAGCTTATTTCCTATTAAAAGGAAAAGGCAAAAAGAAAAAAGGCGAAATAAGATTCACTAGCAAAGATTTATCTAGTGAATTTAAATTTTAATTTTTTCTATTTCTTTTTTAATTTATAAAAGAATTTATAAATAATCAATAAAGAAAAGTCCATATGGATACTAAAAAAAAGAAATTAATTTTGGCTATATTTATCTCCTTTCTTATGATTAGTAGTATTGCTGGTTTTATTACGCTTCCTGCCAATGAAAATAATTTTGAAATAAAAATATACAAGGGCTTAGAATTCAGCAATATAAATAATAAATGGGTATATTTATTAAATAATAATCCAATTCCATTATCATTTGATCCCGAGCTTTTACAAGAACAAGATATAACCAGTCCTAGTGAACTAAATTCAGCTGGGAAAATTTATGTTTCTTCTGACCAAGAAGAATCAAATAATTTGATTTATCAAGAGTTAAACATATTAACGCAGCTCTTAATTCCAAAAACCGTAAATTCATGTTTCGAAGATAGTGAAAAATGTAGTAAACTGCCATTAAAAAAATGTGAAGACGCGAAAGATTTAAATAAAGTTATAATCATAAAAAAAGAAAATAATAAAGAGATAAAATATAGGGATAATTGCCTTGAAATTAAAGGCTCTGAAACAGAGATAATAAGATTTATTGACCAATTAATATTATCTTTCCTAATAGAATAAAATGGCCAAAAAACAGATTATAATAATATTCATTGTATTGATATTGGGCTTGGGAGCTTATTATTTATATAATTCTAATAATAGAGAAAATGTATTCAAGTATAATGGGTATGATATATATCAAACAGCCCCAACAGTTTATAATATCAAATTCTTTTTAAAAAATGACATAAATCCACATTATATATCAATAAGATACGATCCAAGAGATCTTGATTATATTAAAGTTGAACCAGATCTTAAACAAAGATTATTAAGAGATGAAGTTTATATTACATTAAGTCCAGAATTAACATCTGAAAGCGTTATTGGTGTTGCTGAAATAGCAAAAATAGTAGGCAATCAGTTTTTATTTAACACTCCTGTGAAAACTGCCCTAACTTATAAAAAAGAAGATATTTCAGTAATAACTTGTGACAATGTAACAGTAAAAACTTCAGTGATGATATTGCAATTAGCAGAAAAAACAGGAGTTTATGAAGATTCTGATTGCATTATAGTAGAGGGCCCAACAGAAGAAGAAATAATAAAAGCATCAACTAAATTTATTCTTGATATATTGGGGATTGCAAAAAAATAAAAGATTTTATATATTAAAAATAGACTTTAAAAAAAGATGAGCTCTGAGATTAATCTAATAAATGTTGAAAGTTCTACTTATGTAAATATTCCAGAACCTTTGGGAATACTTCAGTTAGCAGCAAATCTTGAAAAAAATAATTTTAAAGTTAAAGTCTTGGATATGTCTGTTGATAAAAGATCTGTGAAAAATTTTTTTGATTCAGATCTTATTGGATTAAGTTTTTCTACTCCAAATGTTCTAAAAACAAAAGAAATTATTAAAGAAATAAGATCCTATAATCCTAATGCAAAAATTATGATTGGAGGATCTCATGCTTCAGCATTGCCTGAAATGGCTTTAAAAGAAATAGAAGCAGATATAGTTGCAAGAAAAGAATCTGATCTCACTATAGTAGAGATTGCCGAAGGAAAACTCCTTAAAGATATTTTAGGTATTTCTTATAAAGAAAATAATAAAATCCATCATAATCCAGATAGGCCCTTTATAGAAAATCTTGATATTTTGCCATATCCAGCAAGACATCTTGTTGATATGGATAAATATGATATTCATTTTACTTGGGAAGGATTAAAACCAGCAGCAACAGTATTCTCTTCAAGAGGTTGTTTTGCAAATTGTATTTATTGCGCATCTAAAATTACATGGGAAAGAATAGTTAGATTTAGAAGTGCTGAACATGTTTTAGGTGAAATCCAAGAACTTAAAGAAAAATATGGCAGAAAAGAAATTTTATTCTATGATGATGTCTTTCCTTTAAAGCAGGAAAGGCTGGTTAAAATTTGTGAAGGATTAAAAGATATGAATATGTCCTGGTGCTGTTTAAGTAGAGTTGATACTTTAAGGGAAGATAATGCGAAGTTAATGGCTGAATCTGGATGTCATATGGTTAATTTTGGAGTTGAATCTGGTTCTTCTAAAATATTGCAGAATTTAGATAAAGGTCTAGGAGAAAATCCAATAGAAGTTAAAAATAAAATAAGAAAAGCATTTGATTTATGCCATAAGCACAAAATTTCAACAAAAGCTTCTTTTATGTTTGGTTCTCCTGAAGAAACTAAAGAAAGTATACAAGAAACTATTGATATGATATACGAAATTATGCCTGATTATATGTGGATATTTTCATTAACTCCCATTGTTGGTACTGAATTGTGGAATATGCATAAAGAAAAAGGAATTTTGCAGGATAATTGGTCTCTTTATGATCAAAATTTATATAATAAATATATTAATACTTCTTTATCTTATGATTTTGTAAGAAAAAAAATTAGAAATACCTATTTAAATTATTATTTAAGTCCAAAGTATTTTTTGCGTCAGATAAAAAGGGGGTCATTAAAACCTTACAAAGCTATGTTTGAAGAATTTTCAGGCGCTATAAGATATGTTCTTTCTGGTAAAACAAGAAAAATAGAAGCAGAATAAAGTTTTACTGCCAATTTCCCCAGGTTGCTCTTTTTGTGTTTTCATATTAAATCCCCCTAGCGAAAACACATTTATATATCTTGTACACACAAGGCGTGGAACTAAAAATAGTTCGCCGCGACCCTACCATGTGCTAGTTGCGTTGTTTTATGGAACTTAGATTTAAGTCCTCTGCTTAAAACAAAAAATCATCTTTCTTCAAAATATCTAATACTAATTTAATAAACGGTTTAAAATCTTGCTTAGTTTGGGCTAAATACAAGGCTTTGTAATAAAAGTGTTTTTTGTTATTAGGAATATTAATCATGGGGAGATTATTTTTATGCAAGATAAAATTCATTAGCAGCCTTCCAACCCTTCCATTTCCATCAACAAAAGGGTGAATAGATTCAAAGACTATATGAAAATAAGAAGCAATAACTAATGTATGTAATTTATTTTTATTTCTGGAATACCAAGATAATAATAATTTCATTTCTTTAATTACTTCTTTAGGTTTGGGGGGTACAATTTCCACTCCCCTTATATAAACTTGTAAATTCCTATAGTTTCCAATTTGATTTTCTAAATATGGCTTTAAAGTATCCTTAACAACCGACTTATGCAATTTACAGATAAAACTCTTAGTTATGTCTTTTTTATAAGATAATATGAAATCTAAAGCTTTTTTATGATTTAAAGCTTCATTTATTTCTCTTAAAGACTTAGCAGGAACAATCCCGTCAAATAATAAATTGGCTGTTTCTTGCAAAGTTAGAGTGCTACCTTCAATAGCATTAGAATTATAGGTAAACTTAGAACAAAAAGCTTCGTATCGATTATCCAAATTTTCTCTTGGTTGTTTAGAATATTTTTTTTTAATCTCTTTCAAAAAGCTTAGTTCTTTGTCTGTTAAAATATTATTAAGAAATATTAATTCTTTGTCTGCTAATCTTTCAGCCCCAGAAAGCTCATTCTTAGTTAAATTAACTCCAAGATATTTTCTTTCTTTTTCAACTCTTTTACCTTTCCTGATAGATTTAACTCTATAGTAATATTTTTTACCTTTTACTTCCTTAATTTCTGTGTAGGTCATATTAATCTATACGTCTACCTATTATATAAATATTTCGTTAATGTAGACACATAGCTTGAAAGTTAACGCCGCGACTCAAGGTGATAAGTAAGTTAATTACGCCACAATTATGTTAGTATTTGATAATTCTCAAAAACTCTTCAGGTGAAGCTGTTTTTATTTCCTTGTATTCTTTAATGCCTAAAATATGCTTTTTATCCTGACTTATAACGTATTCAGCATTTCCAGCTACAGCTGCTTCAAAAAACTTGTTATCTTTAGGATCATCCTTGACAATATCAAGTCTTTCTTTAGGCTCTACAATTAAAGCATTCTCAATGATTTTATTCTGCCATTCTTTAACCATATCGCCAGGCATTTTAATTTTAAAATCTTTTAATGTTTCCACTAATTCTTCAATTATTTCTAAGGAGCTAACAAGAGTAATTTTTCCAAGTCTCCATAGATCTATTATTTGCGAACAAAAGTTTCCTTCCCAAAATATACCAGATATAAATACATTAGTGTCAACAACAACTTTAATCATTTAGACCGTGTTCTTTTTACAGCTTCATCCACGTCTTCAGACTTAATTTTTTTATTCTTGGCAAATTCCCTAGTTTTTTTTAACAGTTTATCAAAGCCTTTGAATGAAGGCATTTCTAGTTTCTTTAAGACTATAGTATCTTCTTCGCCTATAACAACGAACTTTTCTCCTTCATGAAGCTTTAACTTTTCTCTTACTGATTGAGGTATTACCACCTGTCCTCGTGAGCTTATGCTTGTGACTTCAACATTTTCCATTTTTTCCTCCAAATAAGTATATCTTATTGGTAAGATTAACTTATTTAAATACTTTGTGTTATGCTTAAAAGTCTCACTAATATTTAAACTTACGCCACAACTTATCTGTAAATATATTACGCCGCGACCCGGACTTTCAATACTTTTTAGCTTTTTTGATTAAACTTTTTGCTAAAAAGTTTATTTGAACCGGGATGCCTGTGAAGGCCTGGCTCACTTGATTTTCTTTGCTAACTTTCTTTTTTAAAGAAAGCTACTCAAGGCCAGTGCAATCTCCTGAAGCTCTTTCTTTAAAGAAAAACCTTGAAAAAAGAACTTCTTTCCCGAGGCTTTCTTTCTAAGAAAGGCTCTACCAGGTTATGCGATCGCGGCATATAAGAAAAGAGTTATTTTGTATTTTATAAATTTAAGTTTTTAAGTGCTTGTCTAAAAATTCATAAGCCTGCTCATGATAACTTAGGGGAAATTCGTGTGCTATTTTCTCTAGATATATCTTCGTGAATTTATCGTCTTGTCCTAATCTCTCATACAGTTTTTCTAACTTGTGAATTTCATCTTCTACCTCGCTTTTTGGAAAAATTGGATCATTTTCACTATATAAAACCATTAAGGGCCTTGGGGAAATCAAGGCTAAAATTCCGTTAACTTCAGTATATTTTGCTATTCCTGGCAGTAAAGTTAACCAAGTATGCACTATGCTTTTATTATATTCTCTTCTGAATTTTTCAACTGAATTTGAAAGAACAGTTACTTTAATTCTTTCATCTAAAGCAGATAAGTACATGCATCTTACTCCGCCAAAAGAATGCCCAATAATATTGTCTTTGTCAACTCCTTCAAGATTTAACAAAAAATTCAAAGCTGTTAAATCTTGTTCAACAATTATACCTAAAGGCGTATAGTCATATAAAAGCAAGCTTTGGGTTGCAAATTCTTCTTCCACAGCTGGAGAGTTCCTAATTCCAGAATTTTGAAAAAATTGATTATTCTCGCCAAATAAAGGAGCATCCATAGCAAAAACAACATATCCCCTTTCAACTAATTCTCTGCCAAAAAACATATTCTCATTCCCTATATTGCCTGCAGCTTCTTCTTTTCCATATTCATAATTTCCACCATGTTGGTGCATAACAATAACTACTTTTCTCTCTGCAGTTTCTTCTTTTGGAATTAATAAATAAGCATAAGAAAATGTAAAAGGGGCAGTATATAATCTTATTTTCCTTTGTATATACTTTCCCTTGTCAATATCTTCAACAATATCAACTTTTGGATTTAAAACAACTGGATTAGGCATTTTTAATAATTTAATCACTTTCTGCTTTAATTTTTTATCAAATTTATTTTTCTCTCTTAAATTATCTATTTTTGTAATGTCAAATTCAAGATTATCTTTCTTATGTATTTCAGTTATAGAAGCAAAAATATAATAATAAACCTCACTTTTTTCAATAGTTTCTATTGTTTCAATATAAACTTTATCATCTTTCAAGTAAAAATAGCTTAAGATAATTAATATAAATACCAAAAAGAAGATTAAGTTTCTGTGCATAATTAAAAGTTTCAAAAATTAAATCTATTAAAGTTTTCTAAAAATTAAGAATAAAAAAAGAAATTAAAAAGAGTTTTTAACTCTCTAATTTTTGCTTAAACTTTTTTAAAAGCTTATGATCTGCTCTTTACTGTAGGTGCATTTACACTGCCTGCTAAGGTTGCTTGTGCTCCGCTTAGTTTGTAGTCTTCATAGTCACTGAATACTTTTGCTGCCATTCTTGTGTCAGCAGCATCTGTACCTGCAATTAATAATGCTACTTTGCCCCCATTTGAACCTACTTTTAACATAGCTTCTCCTGGAGATAATGGCCATCCACTGCATGTTACACCTAAGCCAGACACTCTTTCAACCAAAGGATCTGCACATGGTCCACCCACCAATATTAAATTATAAGCAGACGGATCACTTACTTCTGTATCCTTTAATGTATTAACAGTAATCTTTGCTGGTATGTAAGTTACTCCTCCACCAGATACAGTTGTAGCTGAACCTTTTACAACTACATTAGCTTGTAATTGGTCACCAGGTATTTCTAAAACTACTCTGTCTGAAGCACCATTGCTCTTAGGGTCTCTTACAATTATACCATATTTTGTTCTTTGGTCTTCATCTTTTGCTCCTAATTGTGTCCATGCTTGTCCACCTTTAGTTCCCCAAGTTAATTCACCTGCTTCTTCTTTTGCAGCAGTTAAACCTAAACCTGAGAAATTACCAGATGAAACTGACCAGTTTGTAAAGATATCATCTGAATGTGCATTTAATTCTGAGATTGAATCTCCTCTAACTGAAACAACAATTCCCTTAGATGTATTTACAACAGCAAGGGGTGTAAGAGAGAATCTTACATTGTCATCTTTTGTCTTTAGGTAATTCACTCTAGCAAATACAGCATCTGAAGCTATAACATTATACAAATTTGTTGATATATTTACACCTTCATTAA